>JAGACJ010000032.1 GCA_017614195.1 Paludibacteraceae bacterium | reverse complement strand
TTTTTTCTTTTCTTTACTTTGTCTCATTCAGAATTGCCCGATTTTTAGGGGGCCGTACATTTTTAGGGGGCCGTACATTGCGACCAAGTCAATGGAGTAACTGGTTAATCTTAATCAGATGTCAGCAGCTCCTTTTGCTTTGGTAGCTTTTTATATTGAACGATTAAATAGGCAATGAAAATTAGTTTCTCTATCAATAACAACCAATTTATTATAACGCTCCATATGGGAGAATCATGACCGAAGAGTCTTAAATTAAATACCCCCTTATGAAACATAGCATTTATGTACGAACATTCTTTAAAACTGCCAAACATTACGACCGTTGGTACAAGCCAGAAATTTATTTCCAGAAATATTAGTAATACGATACTCGTTAATACTATCCTCTTTAAGGTTAATTTTTTTAATATGAAGAATAATACTATGAAAGAGGTTATAATTCCTGGCGAACATATTCCAATGTAAATTATATCAAAAATACACGCGATCGTCAAACAAGACACTAATGTATATACATATACTGCTTTTTTCATTCGCTACTTTCTTTTTGCTTTATTTCGATATAAATGTTTTGATACTCACCATCTATGGGTTCCAATCTGTTCTTTGGGGATGCGTTCGTTAATGGCATACCCTTTGACGGGAAAGTTTTTGAGAACATTGTTTGCCCATTGACGAAATTTAACACCTCGTATGGTGTTGACTCGATATCCAACGGATATGATCATGTCTAAATTGTACATGGTCGTTTCGCGGTTAACCATTCGTTTTCCCTCTAGTCGAACTTGTCGGAATTTCCGACAGGTTGAGGATTCGTCGAGTTCATTGACCTTGTATATGTGCTGAATGTGCTCTAAGATGTTTGTATTGTTTGATTAAATATGCTATGCAAAAGAGTTACGGCAACTCTTTGTATTCCACTTTTGTCAGGAAAAGTGCCTTGGCGGGGACAGAAGTGCCGGCGGAGCATCGGTTTTTGGCTTCAATGACCTGTACGATGTTTTGGGGAGCCATGCGGTGCGAACCCACTTCGAGCAAGGTGCCGACGATAGCGCGCACCATGTTGCGCAAAAAACGGTCGGCACTGATGGTGAATATCCAATGGTTAGGCGCAAATTGTCGCCAGTCAGCGCGATATATCTTGCAATTGTTGGTCTTGACATCGGTGTGCAGTTTGCTGAAACTGGTGAAGTCGGTGAATTGCAAGAGCATGGCGGCGGCCTCGTTCATCGCCTCGAAATCGGTGTCGGGTTTGACGCGCAGGCAATAGTCTTCGACAAACGCGTCTTTGCAAGTGCAGACATGATACTCGTAGGTGCGGCGGGTGGCGCTGAAACGCGCATGCAAGTCACCTGCCACCTCAAAAATCCGATGTACGACAATGTCTTTCGGCAGGTATGCGTTCAGTCGGTTGACAAGACTGTCGGTGTCGCCGATTGGCGATTCGCTGTCGAAATGGGCAAACATCTGTTTGGCGTGAACGCCGGTATCGGTACGACCTGCGCCGACAATGGAACATGGGTGTCGCAGCATGCATCCGAGCGCTTTTTCGAGCGTTTCCTGCACACTGATGCCATTCGGCTGGATTTGCCAACCGTGATAAGCGGTGCCATTGTATGACAGTTCTATAAAATATCGCTGCATGGTGAATCGTATCGGTAAAAGTCGCGGCGAACGCGATACTGGTTTCTGAATTGTTCGAAATGGCCTGGATTGGCTTTGAGCGCGTCGCTGTCGATACGAATGTCGTAGCGCTCGCCATGGTAGGGCTCTAACGGAATAATCGTCTTGGCATCCCAACCGAAATGCCGGCAGACAGCCTCAACTGCCATGCGGGTGCCGTTGGCCTTGCCGTCTTGTGAATAACCGGCAATGTGTGGCGTGCCGAACTTGACTTTCTTTAGTAGTTCTTGTGATATTTCAGGCTCGTTCTCCCAGCAGTCAATCACCAATGTCTGCGAGGCTTGCAGTAATGCGTCCGTGTCGCATATCGGACCCCGTGCTGCATTGATGATCAATGCGTTGGGCTGGCATTCTGACAAGAAACGACTGTCGATCAGATGATAGGTCGAAGCATCGAGCGGGGTGTGGACGGTGATGATGTCGGCGTGGTGTTTGAGCGTGTCGAGTGAAACGAAATGCTCCATGCCTTCGCGTGCGGCGCGGGGTGGGTCGTTTACCAGCACTTGCATTCCTTGTTCGCGTGCCCAATGCGCAATGCGACCGCCCACTTGCCCGGCACCGATAATGCCAATGCAAAGTCCTTGTAGGCTGTCGTATAAGTTTTCGCAGGCTGACGCCACGTAGTTGACCACCGAGTTGGCGTTGCAACCCGGGGCGTTTGTCCATGCAATTCGGTGTTGTTTGCAGTATGCCGTGTCAATATGGTCATAGCCGATGGTCGCGGTGGCAATCAGTTGCACTTTCGAGCCGTCGAGCAAGGCGGCGTTGCAAATGGTGCGTGTGCGGACAATCAGTGCTTCCGCTTCGCGTACGGTTTCAGCCGTAATGTCGGCGGGGTCGAGGTAGCGCACCTCGGCGAATGGCTCTAACAGTCCTTTCAAAAAGGGAATATGGCTGTCGGCGACAATGATGGGACGGCGTGACTGCATTAGTTCGAAACTTCAATGTGGATAATGTCGTTGCCCCAGTGTAACTCGTTCCAAATGCGATAGAGAGCCGGCTCTTGCCCGATCATAAAGGCGATAAAGCGGATGTCGCATACAAGGTAGCGGCCTTTTTCGGCATTGAAGCGATAAGGGTGTCGTAGGTTTTCAATGTTGGCATTGCAAAGAATGCCCAACAATTCGCCGCGATCGTTATAAACGGCCGCGCCATACCGTTCTCCAGCATAGTCGACATCGGTCCAAAAGGCCAGCTCCCTGTCGCCGGAAGCGGCTATTTCTTGTTGTGCCCAGCGTGAGAACGGACTGTATGCAGACCCCTCCGCAATTCCGGAAAGGTGGGTGCAGTATTCGAGCCGGATGCCATCGGTGGGGGAGAAACCTTTGATGTGTCCGTATGACAAACGCAGTAGCAAATCCCCGTCGGTTGATCCGTTGGGAGAGTTTCGGAAGATGTTCAGCCCTTCGTTGTACAAAATCAGCCGGCTGTCAATGGCACGCAAGGTCGAGTCGATGGTGGAGCGGTCGGCTTCGGTAAGCGAGTCCATTTTGGCGGTTATCGCAAACAGCGGATCTTGCAACAGCAAGGCGCGGTCTTTTTTCCAGCGCTTGGCCGTTTTCTTGAAGCGGCTCTCGCCACTGAAATCCGATTGAGTCCACAAAAGGCTGTCGATAGGACTTTTTATGGATGCAAACACTTGTCGCAACTGCTCGAAATCCTGGTCCAGACGCGATGAGGGAGGAAGCGTCTCGGGGAGATTGCCGTTGGAGACATTTTGCACTATGCGGCACAAAACACTTTGACTACGAACGGCTTGCAATGCCTCGATGCGAGCTTGCGCCTTGCGCTGCCGATGACATAGCGATTTGATTTGCCCGACAAGGTTGGCGTAGCGCAGGCAATCGGTAAAGTCGGGCCGGTTCGCCGCCCATTCGGTAAAAGCCTCTTCTTCTTTCTTCTTTTGTTCAAGTTCCGTTTGAATCGATTTGTAACGGCGTTGCGCTTCCGCCAAACTGTCGTAGCGGGCGATGGTCGGGCGGTAGTTGGCGGCGGTAATGATACTGTCGGCAAACAGCTGGGCATACAAGCTGTCGAGGTAGACGGATTCGAGGCGGGACGCTGTCAGCGAACGGTGCCGTACTTGCGGATATCCCATCATCAAAACGGGGTCGTTTTCTTCGAAACCCGTCTTGCACAAGGTGGCGGCTTCGGTGCATTCGTATGGCTTGCCGTTTTCGGTGTAGAGCCGTACCAAAGCGAAATCGGCGTTGTGCATGGGACCAAAGGCATTCTCACTCTTGCGGTGATAGGCGGCAAGCGCCTCTGGCGGACAGTAGACCAATCGTACTTGCGGCAGTTTGCGATAAATGTTGATGAAAAATTTATGTTCGCCTAATGTTTGCATGCGCACCACATATCCGCTACGGATAATCTTTTCGGCGCACAGCCGTTGCCCGATTGAGTCGATAATGGCAGCTTTGCGCGCAGGATCGAACTGGTCGTTGATTTTGGGCAGGATGCGCCACGATACGTTTTCGGATGATACCAGTATGTGTCCCTCAAACCCTTCGAGCACCCTTGCCACCGAATCGTTGCTGCTGGTTACACCGGTGGCGCGTTCGGTGGGGGTAAGCAGTTGTTCCACGGCCTGATAGTTGACAAGCGCCAATCCTTTTTCTGAAAGTAGAACCCCCGAATACCGATTGTTGAAAAGAATAACTTGGTCTTTGAGCGAAGGCTTTTTCTCGTCATAAAAATCCTGACTTTCCAACTCAATGCCTTCGTCTTCGAGTTCGTTGAGCAGTTTGCCCGGCAAGTTAGGAAGTGCCCACAACCCTTCTTTGGCTTCGATAACGCCCGAGACCAACCACAGTAGAGTGCATATTGTAAAAAACGAAGATTTCATACGCATTCGGCAAAGGTACGAATTATTTTGCCCATATCGCTGAAAAAAACTATTTTTGTGACGGCGAAATAAATGTACCGATACGCTTATTCTTCATGGAAACCTACATACAAATCGAGGGCTTGACAAAGTCTTTCGGCGACTTGATTCTGTACGACAATGTCGATTTTGATATTGCTGAAGGGCAGAAACTGGCGATAGTGGCGCAGAACGGCAAGGGAAAAACCACCTTGCTGAATATTATTGCCGGGCGCGAAGGGGTGGATGCCGGCCGAATCACCTACCGGCGCGGACTGCGCATCGCCTACCTTGAACAGTCGCCCCAATATGACCCTGATCATACGGTTTGGGACGCTTTTATGAGTGTCGAAAACGAACTCAAGGCGTTGCATAAGGAGTGGGATTACGAGGTCAAGGCAAAACAAATTCTGTCGAAACTCAAAATCGATGATGTCGGACAAAAAATCGGTACGCTGTCGGGTGGACAGCTGAAGCGTGTGGCCCTTGCCAATGCTTTGGTGAGTGAGCCCGACTTGCTGATTCTCGATGAGCCGACCAACCATTTGGATTTGGAGATGGTCGAATGGCTCGAGGATTTGCTGCGTCGTTCGCGGATGACGTTGCTGATTGTGACGCACGACCGCTATTTCCTCGATCGGGTATGCTCCGATATTCTCGAAATTGCCGACAAGTCGTTCTATCGCTATAAGGGCAATTACAGCTATTATCTCGAAAAACGGGCCGAACGGCGGGAACAGCAGGAGGCCGAGCAACGCCATGCAGCCAACCTCTATCGCAAAGAACTCGATTGGATGCGTCGTCAGCCTCAAGCACGCGGTTCCAAAGCCAAAAGCAGAATTGACGATTTTTATGTGCTGGAACAGAAGGTCAAGCAAAAACTTTCGGAAGAACAGGTTCGTCTCGAGGTGAAATCGACCTACATCGGGTCCAAGATTTTTGAGGCGCAATATGTGAGCAAGTCTTTTGGAGACAAGGTTATACTCAAAGATTTCTACTATAATTTTGCCCGTTATGAGAAACTTGGTGTCGTAGGACGTAACGGTACGGGTAAATCTACCTTTATCAAGTTGCTGCTGGGTCTCGAAAAACCGGATTCCGGCAATTTTGACATTGGCGAGACGGTCCGTTTCGGTTATTACAGCCAAGAGGGAATCTGCCAGGAAACGGGTAAAAAAGTGATTGATGTGGTGCGCGACATCGCTGAGCAGATCGACCTCGGGGGCGGACGCAAACTGACGGCTGGCCAGCTATTGCAGCATTTTATGTTTTCGCCGGCGCGCCAGTACGATTATGTCGAAAAACTCAGCGGCGGCGAGCGCCGGCGTCTGTACCTTTGCACGGTGCTGATGCGCAACCCGAATTTCCTGGTGCTCGACGAGCCTACCAATGATTTGGATATCGTCACTCTCAATATTCTTGAAGATTACCTGCAAAATTTCAAAGGGTGTGTGCTGGTGGTGTCGCACGACCGGTATTTTATGGACAAGATTGTGGATCATCTGCTTGTGTTTAAGGGCGGCGGGCAGGTGCAGGACTTTCCCGGCAACTATACCGACTACCGTTTTTGGTGCGAAATGCGTGACAAGGAGCAGACCGCAAAAGCACCTGCCGCTGCCGAAGGCAGCCCGCGCGTCCGCAAGGAACGCGCCCGCCGCCTGACATACGCCGAACAAAAGGAGCTGGCGGCGCTCGAACAGGAAATCGAAGCCCTCGAAGCCGAAAAGAAGACCATAGAAGAAGCCTTTGCCTCGGGCACGCTCTCCGGCGACGACCTGATGGCCAAGTCGGCCCGCATCGCCGAGCTGATTCCGCTGCTCGACGAAAAATCGACCCGCTGGCTTGAGTTGAGCGAAATCGGATCGTAAACCTTTTGTCGCATAATCCGTCAAACAGAACAATTGTAATATCTCTCAATATGAAAAAAATGCTTTTTCTGACGGCCGCCTGTGTTTGCGGCTTCTGCCTGACGGCGGTTGCCGCCGACAGCATTAAGGTGGCGACCAAGGTCAACGAGGCCTTGGTGTATCGCAGCGGTGCCATGTTGTATCGCGACGGCACGGTGAATCTGCCCAAGGGTACGGTCGAACTTCATTTCGACGACATTGCCCGCAATGTTGACGCTTCGACGGTGCGCGTCTATTTTGGCGATGACAAGGTGGTCACTTCGTCGGTCAAGTGCGAAAACAAATTGATTGAAGACCCGGCAAAACTCGTGAAACTGGCCGATGCCGAAAAGAGACTTCGCAAGGTGGAGGATTCGCTGGCGCAGGTGAAAGCGCAGCTCGAAGTTTGCCAGAGTCGCAAAAGCCTTGTTCTTGAAAACAAGAAGATAGGGGGTAACCAAGGAGTGAGCATTGCCGAACTGCAACGGATGTCGCAATTCTTCCAGCAAGAGCTGACTACGCTTTCCGAAACCGAACTCAAACTTTCGGGCGTAATTAAGGATATGGAAACCCGTCAAAAGAAATGCGCCGATGAGGTCAAATCCATTAAAAATTCGCTGAAACGCTATACCAACCATGTGCGAGTAACGGTGGTGTCTCCAGTGGCCAAAAACAAGGTGCCTGTGCGCTTGGAGTTCCTGGCAAGGGACGTTTGGTGGAATCCCCAATACGAAGTGCGCGTAGGTGCTCCTACCGAGCCGCTTAGATTGATTTACAACGCCCAAGTGCGCCAAAATACCGACAACGACTGGCACAACGTGCATTTGAAGCTGACTACGGGCAATCCAACCCTCAACAATAACAAGCCAGTGTTCAACAAAATCGTGATTTCCGAGCAGGTGATACCTTTGCGTAAGACGGCGGTTAACCGCTCGTTGGCGAAAGCCGAAGTGATGATGGCTGACGCTGTTTTCGAAGAGGCCGAATACGAACCCGCTGTCGAACTGTACACCACGGTAACTGACAATTCGGTGGGTACTGAGTTCGATATCTCGCTGCCGTACGATATCCCGTCTGGAAAGGACGAGCACCGGGTCGAAATGCTGAATTTTGAGATCGATGCCAAATATGAATACCTGGTTATGCCGCGTCAGAGTAAAGAAGTGTGGCTGTCGGCTTTGATTCCCGACTATACCGGTTATGCCCTCCAGCCCGGCAACGCCTCGCTGTTCGTTGGCAATGTGTTCCAAGGCGACGTATATCTCGACCCGACCACGCTGAGCGATACGCTGAACCTTTCGGTGGGCCGCGACAAGGACGTGTTGGTCAGCCGCACCGAAGTGCAAAACTTTACGGTTCGCCGTACGGTCGGTTCCAATGTCAAAGTACAGAAATGCTACGACATCGTGCTGAAAAATAACAAGAAATCGGCGGTTACGCTGAAGGTGGTCGATCAGATCCCGGTAAGCAACGATAGCAACGTCGATGTCAAGTTGGTGCAGGCCGAAGGGGCTGCGCTCGATGCCAAAACGGGTATGCTGACTTGGAATTTGACGCTGGCTCCGGGCGAAAGCAAAACCCTGCGTCTGCAGTACGAGGTCAAATATCCCAAGTCAATGGGGTACTTGCGCGTGGATTAACACTTGTAGTTTGAAAATGAAAAAGGCTCCGTCAATTTTTTGGCGGAGACTTTTTTTTGTATAGGTTAGAGAAGCCCCAGCTCGAGTTTGGCCTCGTCGCTCATCATATCTTTGGTCCATTCCGGTTCAAAAACGAGGTTAACCGTGACCGTTTTGGCGCCTTCGACCGACTCGACTTTTTCCTTGACGTCTTCCAAGATGAAATCGGCCATGGGGCACGACGGGGCTGTCATCGTCATGTCGATGGTGATGTTCTTCTCATCATCGATGTCGATTTTGTAGACCAATCCCAAGTCATAGACATTGACGGGGATTTCGGGGTCGAAAACGGTGCGAAGCATTTTGATTACTTCTTCTTCGGTCGAGAGAAATTCGTTCATATTTTCGGGTTACTTTTTATTTGGCAGATATTGTGTCTGGATATTGCTCATGGCCCCCCACAGACTCG
>JAGACJ010000031.1 GCA_017614195.1 Paludibacteraceae bacterium | reverse complement strand
TTGACAAAACTCTTTTGCTAAATCGTCTAACTTGCAGATTCTTTAAAAGTTAACCCCTATACCAAGCTTAACAATCGCATCCGATCCGGCATTTAGTTCTGCCAGTCCGTACACATTACTTCCAGCTTGAATGCCAAATGCGGTGACATTAAGCGCAAAAATGACTTGCGAGAAGGGGTCTTTTTTGGAATTGCTATCTTTCATGTACGTCATGCCAAGATCTACACTCGAATACAAGCACACATATTTTCGATTGAGATAGGTGAAACGGGCGCCTGGCATAATTGTAAATACGTTAGTGAGATAGCGATAATCTAACGTCTCTTTTGTCTTATCGGTATATACGTTGTTGAAATAACCTTCATAAAGGAATTTTCCGGTAACGGCGAACCATGAGTTGAATTGGTGCGCGTAGCCGATGCCGTAGCAACCGAAGCGGTCGCTGTCTTGTGTGCCGGAAAGGCCTTTGGCAATATCAACAAACAATCCGATAAACCCTTGTACAAGCGAAGGAGATCCTACATACAATTCCATTTGGTCGTATGGCAGTTCTGCCCGGCGAGCCACGTCTTGCGCATTAACGCTCAAGTTGATGCCCAAACATAAAATAATGAGTAATGAGAGTTTTTTCATAGTTTTGTTTTTAGAAGAACGGCAAGTCGTTCGATTTTTCGGCGGGTGCGCCAAACGGATCGTCGTCTTTCGGCATGCTCGAAAGCGGGTCAGCGGGAATCGGATCTTCTGCTGCCGGAGCCGGTTTGTTGTCGGTGGCCGTTGCTACGCGCCATGCGCGGACCGAGGTGTACCAGCGACCTTGGTATTCGCGCGATTCAATGTCGAACGAAACGGTCAGTTTCGCGCCTTGCTGGCACATAGAACCGAATTCGTCCAATTTGGCACCGAACAGTTCAAAAGCGACTTTGCGCGGATATTGTTCTTCGGTTTCCAAAACAAAAGTTTGCGATTTCCAGTCTTTGCCGGCTTTTGAGGTGCCTCCCTGTTGGGGGCAGATTGCGAAAATTTTTCCTGTAATGTCCATATATAATTGATTTGTATTGCTATGTACGATATGCAAAGGTAATGAAATAACGCTCAATAAAGGTGTTAATCTTTGAGGATTTTGTTAACAATCATTTTGTGGAAACTTTCGCGCAGATTGGCGTCTTCCTTGCGCAGCAGTGTGCCGCCACGGCCAATCTTGACGTTCGAATCCTTGAATTTTGGCGATACCAGTTTGAACTTGATATTGTCGAAATCCGTGCCATATACATCGACACCCAACATAAACGGAAGCGGCGACTTGAGCACGGCGATGTGGTAGTTGAACGACATGTCCAGCGCTTGGCTTCCTCCTACGCCCACCCGGTATTTGTCAAGCGAGAGGATGAACGGGAAGATTTCGATTTCGTTGTTGCGAACCAATAGCTCAACCGCTATACTGTCGATTTCGTTTTCTGTCTTTTTACTGAACATCAGCATTTTTGCAATTTCGGAGAAGGTCTCGCCATCGAGCAGTACAAGTTTTTTGCCTTGCAGCCAACCCGCTGCGTTCACCGAGGGTAGCACGACACTCATGCTCGAATCAATCTTAGCCGTTGCCGACAACTCGCATTCGGCACTGCCCTTGAACGACCGTAGCATCGGCATGATGCTGTCGAGTTCGGGCAAGGCATCGACCAATTCTCCAATTTGCACGCTGTCGAGATTCAAGGTCATGGCGGCATTGGCGTCGTGCAGATTGTCGCAGTGGTACATCACGTTCATTTGTGCGTCGCCCACGTCGGTCGAAGTTGACAACTGCTTGATACGAAGCGTATTGTCTTTGACGGTGACATCGCCGGAGAATTGCGAGAGTTTCAGACGGCTAAAGAACAGACTGTCAACATGGGCGGAGAAGTGCAGGTCCATGTAATCGGGAACTTTGATGAGCGAGGCCTCGACTGTGCTGTCGCCAGGCAGGCTGTTGTCGTGCTCTCGGTCTCCTTCAGACACCAGGTCCATGTTTGACTGGGTGGCCGAATCGGTGCTTTGTGCGGCTTCGTTTTCGTAATACCGATATAGGGCGTCGGCCAGTTGGTTGAGGTCGATGCGCCTCGAGCGAAGCGACAGCTCGGCCGTGAGTGTACGTCGCTGCTTGGCGCGTGCCAACAACTCAGGATCTTTTGCCAACCGTTCCGAAATCGGCCGGTTGGCCTGCATGGTATATCGGCGCATGTTGTACACGTTGCCGGTCAGGCTGGCCATACTGCGCCCCGAACGAACTTGCAGGTTGTCGAGGTGCAGGGTGTCGTCGGTAAAGTTCACGTCGAGCCGGCGTACGGCAACAGGCAGCGGGAAGTCTTTGCTGCGGGCCCTGAACGACTTGACGTAGATGTTGCCCGAGTTGGCGAAGATTTTCATGTAATGGTCGGTGATGCTGTCCGATTTGGATAGGGCGGTTAGGGTGTCAACCATCCATTTGAAATTACGTACCGATTGCAGCGAATCGGGAATGGTTTCGCGAACACCGTTGACGCGGCGCGTTCTTCTGTATCGGGGCAGTGCGCTGACGGTGATGCGTGTCGAGTCGAGCATCATGCCCATTTTGGGCGATGCCAGTTTGATTGAGTCGAACGACAGACGCAGCGACGTGTTGGGTAAGAACGCCTTTTCTTCGTCGGGGTTGGTGCTGATGGAGGCACGCATTTTGGCTGCATCGAGCATCAGGCTGTCGTAGGCAACGCCTTTTAGTCCGCGCATACTGATCGAAGCACGCAGTTTGGGCGGATTGTCGCTTTTGACATCGTTGGCGGCCAGACGCATCGAAAATCTCGTCGAGTTGGCCTTGACGATGTTTTTGTATTTGATGTCGAATTCGTCGAAACGAACGCTGACGCTGACCAATGCGGTGTCGGTCGGGTTGCGGCGCGACAAGACTCCTGTATTGGTGCTGATACGGGTGGTAAGCGAATCGACAAAGATACGGAGCGAGTCGGTCGGCAAGCTTACCAACAAGTCGTCGCCAGTGATGATTCCCTTGGTGTAAACCTTATTGAGCCGTTGTTGCTGCAAATCGTCCACGAAGAAATAGACGTTCAGATCGGCGTCGAGTACGCCTTTAAGGTCCATGCCCTCCTTGATTTCGTATAGTTGGGTGAGTGCCGATAGGTTGAGGTGTCCTTTGACGAGAGCGTCGAGGTAAGCCCTGCTTTTGCGGTAGTCAGCGCGTCCGCGCCCTATCAGGTGCGAGTCTGTACTCTTGAAATACAAGCGTTTGACATCGGCGAACGTACGGTTTTTGTCTTTCTGGTTGTAGCGGGTGGTCGCGTCCAGATCAAGCTCGTCAATCTTTTGCGGTTGGTCTTTGAATTGTCCGTTCAAGTCTTCGACTTGCAAGTGTGCGGTCACTTCTGGATATCGGTCGCCATGGTATTTGCCGAGAGCCGAAGCGTCAAGATCGATTTTTCCGTCAAAGACAGCGCCCTTGGTGTAGTGAGCGTAGGGCTTCGGTATCAGGCTCATCAAGTCGCGCACCGAAGGGATTTTGACTTTGGCGCGGACATCCAAATCCATGGCAGTGGTGTCGGTCATGTCAATCACACCGTCGGCCTCGAGCCGTATGCTGTCGAGCCGTACATTCAAATCTCTGATGCACAGGCTGTCAAATTGGTGGTTGCTAAACCCGTCGAGGTGAATGAGCAGCTCGCGATGGTGAATGCCGATAATCGAATCGTCGAGACTGACCAATTGGGTGCCGGCTTCGAGGTTCAGATCTACGAGTGCTTCGTTTTGGCTGGCATTGGCTTGCAAACCGAAATCGTCAATGGTGTAGAGCCGTTCGATTGACGGATCTTCGTAGCGAAAATGACGCATGAGCAAACCTACTTTGGCATAAACGCTGTCGGCGAGATAAGCGCCGTTTCCCCCAATTGACAAACTGTCAATTCGCAAATCTTTCAGGTCGGTGCTGTCGAGATAGGATATTTTTGCCTGGTGTATGTCAAGTTGTTCGATGTAGATGTCTGGTAGGGTGGTGCTTGTCGAAGTGTCGGGCTCGGAGGGGTAAACGATATCCCAGTTGGCCTTTTCGCGGCCTTGCACGGCCTTGACCATCGGGCTTTCGAGCAATCCCCAAACGAGGGCTTTGTTTTCGTGCAGGTAAGTGTCGGCATCGGCCTTGACGTGCAGGTAAGGCACATACACAAGGGTGTCGGTGGGGGTTAGGGCATGTGATAGTATCAGCAAGTCGTGCAATTCCACTTCTACGTTGGGCCATGTCTTGAAAATGTGATAGTCGAGGTCGCTCACCTCCACTTGTGCGTTGACATAGAGCGGGGCGATTTCGCGTATCAGGTATTTCAATCCAGGGCGCGAAACGGCTGTGGCGATGACTCCCACCACGATTACGATGACCGACACAATGGTCCACAATATGATTTTCAAAAATGTTTTCATACCGGAACCCATTTGTACACTTTGTCGCCGCGGTGCAGCGTTGCTGTTGTCTTGACCGAGCAGACTTGTCCTTTTACCACGCTTTGGCACACCCGGGTGTCGGCGTCGCGCAGCTCACTGACAGAGCCTTCGTATAAACCGGTGGTTTCGCCGATGACCAGAAAGTCATCGCCTACGGCCAGCTGCCCCGAATGCAGGGTAAATTCGGCCACTCCGATTTTCTTGTAGAAATTGCTGACCACCCCGATGTATTCCTTTTTGCGGGTGGCTTGCGAACCATAGCGGGGCGTCCATTCGCCCAAACGTTGTCCCAAGTAGTAACCGTTCCAAAAGCCGCGGTTGAATACGGTGGCGAGGCGTTTGTCCCAGCCGGCCACTTTTTCGTCGGTGAATGTTCCTTGTTTCCAAGCCTCAAGGGCTTCTTTGTAGCATTCGACGGTGGTTTTGACGTATTCGGCGCCACGAGCCCTGCCTTCGATTTTGAAAACGCTGACTCCCGCATCCAGCATTTTGTTCATAAAGTGGATGGTCTTCAGATCTTTGGGCGACATGATGTATTTGTTGTCAATGTCGAGCTCGACATCGCCTTCGCGGTCGTACACAGTGTAGGCGCGGCGGCAGACCTGCATGCATTCGCCTCGGTTGGCACTGCGTCCGAATTCGTGCAGGCTCAGGTAGCATTTCCCGCTGACTGCCATGCACAGGGCGCCGTGGCAGAACATTTCGATGCGCACGGGTTTTCCGCCGCGCCCGACGATATGTTCGCATTCGATGGCTTGGCTGATGGCCTTGACTTGGTCGAGGTTCAGTTCGCGGGCCAGTACCACTACATCGGCGAATTGGGCGTAGAAGCGTAGGGCTTCGACGTTGGCAATGTTGAGTTGGGTCGAGAGGTGTACCTCAACCCCAATCTGGTTGGCGTACTGCATGGCGGCCACGTCCGACGCAATGATGGCACTCACCCCGGTGGCCTTGGCCGTATCGATGATGTGGCGCATGATATCGAGGTCGTTGTCGTACATCACGGTATTGACCGTCAGATAGGTGTTTACGCCATGTTCGTTGCAATATTTTGTCACCTCTGGCAGGTCTTCGGTGGTGAAGTTCGCGGTCGAGTGGCTGCGCATATTGAGTTGTCCGATGCCGAAATACACCGAGTCGGCCCCGGCGTCAACTGCCGCGCGCAAGCATTCCCACGAGCCTGCGGGTGCCATGATTTCGTATGTCGGAGTGGTATTCATCGTAGCCAGTTTTTATAGGGGTTGCGTGCCAGCGAGGCGTTGGTGTACCGTTTGTCAAAGCTGACTTCTTCGGTGGCCCAAATGGGTTTCTCAAACGATTCGTCTTCGTTTTCCAATTCGATTTCGGCCACGACCAACCCTTCGTTGTCGCCATGAAAAACATCGATTTCCCAAAGTTTCCCATTCACCATTTGGCGGTAGCGGGTTTTGCTGACAATGGCGCTTACGGCCAAGCTAAACAACGCCTCTGCGTCGGCTACGGGTATTTCGTATTCGAATTCGGAGCGGCTGATGCCCTTGGCCTTGCCTTTGATGGTGAGATAGGCCTTGTCGCCGGCAATGCGTGCCCGAACGGTGTTTCCTTCTTTTGACAGGTAGGCCTGGCGGTAGGGCTTGCCCCCCGAACGGTCGGTCCACAATGTGGTGTCGACCAAAAACTTACGTTCTATTTCGGTATGTTTCGCACTTGCGTTAGCCATGTTTTTTGCACCTTCGACAGAAACAAGGCAAAGTTAGTGTTTTTTTTGCACGATAGTGCAATTTTTTTTTTATTGTAGTGGCGAATAATCATTCGCCACTATTTCGCCACTATAGCACCCCCTTGCTGCTGGGCAGTTCGTATTTGTAGATGTCGCGGCGGACGGCCATTTTGAGCGCACGCGCCAGGGCCTTGAAGATGCCTTCGATCTTGTGGTGCTCGTTGTCGCCTTCGGCCTTGATGTTGAGGTTCATCAGGGCGGCGTCGCTCAGCGATTTGAAGAAGTGCAGGAACATTTCCGTCGGCATTTCGCCCACCTTTTCGCGGTGGAACTCGGCGTCCCATACCAACCAGGGGCGTCCGCCGAAATCGAGCGCCACCTGGCACAGGCAGTCGTCCATGGGCAGGCAGAATCCGTAACGCTCGATGCCACGTTTGTCGCCGAGGGCCTTGCGGATGGCCTCGCCGAGGGCCAGGGCCGTGTCTTCGATGGTGTGGTGTTCGTCCACCTCAAGGTCGCCTTTGACCCGGATGCTGAGGTCGAAGCCGCCGTGCTTGCCGATTTGCTCGAGCATGTGGTCGAAGAATCCCAAGCCGGTCGAAATGTCGGTTTTGCCGCTGCCGTCGAGGTCGATGCGGATGCGGATGTCGGTTTCCTTGGTGGTGCGTACCACTTCGGCCACGCGCTCGCCGGCAAACAAGAATTCGGTGATGCGGTCCCAGTCGGGGAACTTTTCGCTGCCGATGCGGATGGCGCGGCAGCCCAAATTGGCGGCCAGCTGCTCGTCGGTGGCTCGGTCGCCGATGACATAGCATTGCGACAGGTCGTAGCTACCGTCCATATAGGCCTTGAGCAGGCCGGTGCCTGGCTTGCGCGTGTCGAGCCCGTCGGCAGGGAAGG
>JAGACJ010000030.1 GCA_017614195.1 Paludibacteraceae bacterium | reverse complement strand
CCGTTCCAGCAACACCACGTTCTCAACGTGCTGGGTGTGGGGAAACATATCGACCGGTTGGATGCGTTCGACGCGGTAGGCCGAGTCGAGCAAGGCCAGATCGCGCGCCTGCGTCGCTGGGTTGCAGCTGACATAGACGATACGTTGGGGAGCCGCATTCAGGATCACCCCGATCACATCCTCGTGCATGCCGGCTCGTGGAGGGTCGGTGATGATGACATCCGGGCGTCCGTGCCGTTCGACAAAGCTGTTGGTCAGGACATCCTTCATATCGCCGGCATAGAACAGCGTATTGTCGAGCTCGTTGAGCGACGCATTGATTTTCGCGTCTTCGATGGCCTCGGGCACATATTCGATACCGACCACCTTGGCGGCCTTGGCGGCCACAAAATTGGCAATTGTACCCGTGCCGGTGTAGAGGTCGTACACCAATTCCTTTCCCGTCAGCCCGGCAAATTCGCGAACCACCTTGTACAGCTCGTAGGCTTGCAGGCTATTGGTCTGGTAAAACGATTTCGGACCGATTTTGAACCGCAGGTTCTCCATGGTCTCAAAAATGTGGTCGGTGCCTTTGTAGACCTTAATGTCTTGGTCAAACAGCGTGTCGTTGCATTTTTCGTTGACCACATACATCAGCGAGGATATTTGCGGAAACTCGGTCGACAAAAACTCCATCACCCCCTTAATGGCAGGACTTTGCTCGTGAAATGCCACAATCACCATCACCTCGCCGGTAGTTGCCGAGATGCGTACAATCAGATTGCGCATCAATCCCTCCTGGGTGCGTAGGTTGAAGTAGCTCAAGTGGTGGTCTTGGCAGTATTGATGCAGGGTGTTGCGGATTTCATCCGACAACGCGTCTTGCAGGTAGCAGGTTTCGATGTGCAGCACCTTGTCGAAGCAGCCGGGGATATGGAACCCCAAGGCACTTCCGGGGCGCTCTTCGGGCGGCAGCTGCATTTGTTCAGTGGTCAGCCACGACTTGTCGGAAAACGTGTATTCCAACTTGTTGCGGTAGCGCAGCGTCGATTTCGAACCCAAAATCGGCTGGCATTCGGGCAAAGGAATTTTGCCGATGCGCGTCAGTTGGTCCATGACCTGCTGCTGCTTGTAGCGGATTTGCTCTTCGTAGGGCAATATCTGCCACTTGCATCCGCCGCAGATGCCGTAATGACGGCAGACCGCCTCGCAGCGTTGCTTCGAAAACTGCTTGAATTTCAGTACCTTGGCTTCGGCAAAGTTTTTCTTCTTGCGCACAAGGGCCAAATCGACCACATCGCCCGGTACCGCATAGGGGACAAATACGACCAAATCCCCGATTTTGGCGACCGATTTGCCTTCGGCCGCCACATCGAGGATTGTGATGTCTTCGTAAACAGGATTGGGTTTCTTTCCCATTCGGAGAATTTTCTTAGTGCGATTTGATCAGATACCAGGGGCTGTCGCTGATGGGCTCGTTCTGGTTTACCTTGCGGATGCAGTCGGCAATCATGTCGGCCACGCTGATGATTTTGATCTTGTCGCTTTGTTTGCGCAAGGGAATCGAATCCGTGAGGTACATGGCCGTCAGCTTCGAGTTGTTGATCCGCTCGGTGGCAGGGTCAGACATTACACCGTGCGACGCAAAGGCGCTAACCGACAAGGCGCCGTTTTCAATCATCAGGTCGGCGGCCTTGGTGATGGTACCTGCGGTATCGACCATGTCGTCGAGCAAAATCACGTTCTTGCCTTCAACATCACCGATAATCTTCATTTCCGAAACTTCGTTGGCTTTGGCGCGGTGTTTGTGACACAAAACAAGATCCACATTCAGGTATTTGGCGTAAGCGCTGGCGCGTTTCGAACCGCCGACGTCGGGCGAAGCGATGACCAAGTCCTTGAGATTCATCGACTGGATATAGGGCAGGAACACCGACGAAGAGTAGAGGTGGTCTACCGGTACATCAAAGAAACCTTGAATCTGCTCTGCATGCAAGTCCATGGTAACCAAACGGTCGATACCAGCCACAGTCAGCAAGTCGGCCACCAGTTTGGCACCAATCGATACACGAGGTTTGTCCTTGCGGTCTTGGCGAGCCCAACCGAAGTAGGGAATTACAGGGATGATCTTGCGTGCCGAAGCGCGTTTGGCGGCGTCGATCATCATCAACAGTTCCATTAGGTTGTCGGCATTGGGAAAGGTTGATTGGATCAAATACACTTCGCAGCCACGGATGGATTCTTCGAACGAAACGGCGAACTCACCATCGGCAAAATATTGGATTTTCATTTCGCCCAACTTGCATCCGAGCGATTGGCATACCTTCTCGGCCATATAGCGCGATTTGGTACCTGAAAAAACTTTGAAGGGGGATAGGTTATTCATTGCAATCCGATTTTATTAGTAGGCAAACAAAGGATAGTCTTTCATCAAGTCGTTGACTTTGGCGCGCACCTTGGCGATATTGGCCTCGTCCTCGGGAGCGTTAAGCACTTGTTCGATCATGGCGGCGATTTCGATCATCAAGTCTTCTTTGGCGCCACGAGTGGTGATGGCCGGAGTTCCCAGACGGATACCAGAGGTTTGGAATGCCGAACGCGAATCAAACGGCACCATGTTTTTGTTGACGGTGATGTCGGCGGCAACCAAGGCCTTTTCAGCCACTTTACCGGTCAAATCGGGATATTTGGTGCGCAAGTCAACCAGCATCGAGTGGTTGTCGGTACCTCCCGAGATTATCTTGAAACCGCGTTTGGTGAGCTCGTCGGCCAATTTCGCAGCGTTTTTCTTCACCTGTTTCTGGTACTCTTTGTATTCGGGTTGCAGGCATTCGCCGAAAGCCACGGCCTTTGCAGCGATGACGTGTTCGAGCGGGCCGCCCTGGATGCCAGGGAATACGGCAGAGTCGAGGCAAGCCGACATCATCTTGATTTCGCCCTTGGGAGTTTTTACACCTTTGGGGTTGGGGAAGTCCTCTCGCATCATGATTACGCCGCCACGAGGTCCACGCAAGGTCTTGTGGGTGGTCGATGTAACGATGTGTGCATAGTCGAGCGGGTTGTTGAGCAAACCAGCGGCAATCAGACCGGCAGGGTGTGCCATGTCAACCATCAAAATGGCTCCTACCTTGTCGGCGATTTCGCGCATGCGTTTGTAATTCCATTCACGCGAGTAGGCCGAACCGCCACCGATAATCATCTTGGGGCGTTCACGCAAGTCGATTTCCTCCATCTGGTCGTAATCGACACGACCGGTGGCCTCGTTCAGGTTATATTCGCATGGTTGGTAGATGATACCCGACGTGTTGACGAGCGATCCGTGAGACAAGTGACCGCCGTGAGCAAGGTTCAGACCCATGAATTTGTCGCCAGGATTGAGCACTGCCAAAAATACGGCTGCATTGGCTTGCGCACCCGAGTGGGGTTGTACGTTGGCCCATGTGGCTCCGAAAATCTCTTTCAAACGGTCGATAGCAAGCTGTTCGCTTTCATCAACCACTTGGCAACCACCATAGTAACGTTTGCCAGGATAGCCTTCGGCGTATTTGTTGGTTAAACACGACCCCATAGCTTCCATAACCTGGTCGCTGACGAAGTTTTCGGATGCGATGAGCTCGATGCCCTTCAGTTGACGTTGACGCTCGCGGGCGATGATGTCAAAAATTGCGTTGTCTCTTTTCATAATTATTAGGAATTTACATATTATTCTGAGATAAATATTCTTCGAGTTGCGTTTCGGTCATCAGGATAGGACGAGGTTTGCTACCCGAGCCGGAACCGACGACACCTGCGCTTTCCAATTGGTCAATCAGGCGGCCGGCACGCGAGAATCCTATATTGAGCTTGCGTTGTAACAACGAGGCGGAACCAGCATTGTTCAACAATACAAGACGTGCGGCATCGGCAAACAGCTCGTCGCGACGGGCACCGCTGTCGTTGTTGCCGCCTCCGCCAAAGCCGAAATCGTCATTGTTCTCATTGACGTCGTTTTCGGGTAAGATGAATGCAGAGGGGTATCCTTGCTGCTGTTCAATGTAGTCGCAGATATGCTCGATTTCGGGCGTGTCGGTGAAGGCACATTGTACACGCACCAGATTGCCGCCACTGAGAATCAGCATGTCGCCACGACCTACCAGTTGGTCGGCACCCGGCGAGTCCAGAATGGTACGCGAGTCGATACCGGCCATAACGCGGAATGCCACACGTCCAGGAAAGTTCGCCTTAATCTTACCGCTGATGATGTCGGTGGTCGGGCGCTGGGTGGCGATAATCATGTGAATACCTACGGCACGCGCCAATTGGGCAATACGGCAAATCGGTAACTCAACATCCTTGCCGGCCGTCATAATCAAGTCGCCGAACTCGTCAATTACCACTACGATGTAGGGTAGGAACTTGTGTCCGTGTTCGGGATTGAGCTTGCGGTTGACAAACGCGTCGTTGTATTCGATGATGTTACGTTTCTTAGCCTTTTTGAGTAAATCGTAACGGTCGTCCATTTCCTTGCAGAGCGAATTGAGCGTTCGAATTACTTTTTTCGTGTCGGTGATAATGGGCTCGTCTTCGCCTTCCACCTTGGCGAGGAAGTGTTTCTCTATTTTCGAATACAAACTGAACTCCACCTTCTTGGGGTCGATCATCACAATCTTGAGTTGTGACGGGTGCTTTTTGTAGAGAAGTGAGGTCACAATGGCGTTCAGTCCGACAGACTTACCTTGACCGGTGGCACCAGCGACAAGCAAGTGGGGCATTTTAGCCAAGTCAAACATAAACACCTCGTTTGTAATGGTTTTGCCAATGGCAATTGGCAGTTCCATGGTGCTTTCCTGAAATTTTTTGGAGGCAATCATCGTGCGCATCGGCACCATTTGAGGCTTCTTGTTGGGGACTTCGATACCTACGGTGCCTTTACCCGGAATCGGGGCGATGATACGGATACCTTCGGCCGCCAGACTAAGGGCAATGTCCTCGGCCAGGCTCTTGATACGTGCGATGCGGACACCGTCGCCGGGAACGATTTCGTAAAGCGTAACCGTCGGACCCACGGTGGCACTGATTTCTTTGATGGTGATTCCGAATTGGCCGAGAACCTCTTTGATACGGTTTTTGTTTTCCAACTGTTCGTTGGTGTCAATCTCCGTAGACTGGTCGTATTCTTTCAGCAAGTCGAACGGCGGATACTGATAATGCGACAAGTCGGCGGTCGGATCGTAAAGCCCAAGTTCTTCGACCAATTGCTCTGCGGTGTTATTGTTGACCAGTTCGTCTTCGGCACCGGTTGTGATGGTCATTGCAATTCCGTCACCGTCAGATGGCAACGTTTGCGGTTGCCCGACGTCTGTCGTATCGTCTTCGGCGTTTACGCTGTCAATGTATTCGTCAGTCGTTTCGTAGTCGGAATTGTCCGAGAAGTCACTTTCAGACTCATGGTCGGGAGTAATCTCCAAATCAGCATCGGCTTGAACGGGCTCTTGCTCAATGAGCAAATCGTCGTCTTCTGGCTCAACTCCGGCGGATTGTCCGTCACCAGCCTCGTTTTCTCCGTCAATACCGTCGTATGGGCTTTTGGAAATGGGAAAATGGAGGTTAGAGAAGAACTCTCGCATCTTCGGCAAGAAGGATACGTAGGCGATGACACAGAAAATAAGCAGCGTCGAGGCCAAAATCAGAATCATGCCTAACTCGCCAACGGTGAAAATGCCCAACCCTGCCAATAACTGACCATGATTTCCTCCCAGTTGCAAGTAGGGGGCAATGGCGATTTCGGGAATGAACATCGCAGTTACGAGCGATCCCCAGATGGTGAAAAACGACAAGACGAAAAAATGGCGGAGAATGGAGTATCTTTTTTCCGGATTAATCAGTTTGTAGCCAAGCAGGATCAAAAACACGGGTATCGTGAACGATGCGATGCCAAACCATTGGTTGATTAACAGATTGGCCGCTTTTGCGCCCGTTGCTCCACAAAGGTTCTGGAAGGATTTGCTCCCGTCAGAAAAGTCGGCAAGAGTGCTGTTCAGCAAATTGTAGTCGCTTCCGCCCGAAAACACGAAGGAAATCATGGCAATTATGAGGAAAATGCCGATGAATACCATTCCGATTCCGAAAAGGAAACGAACCTTCTCGTCGCAAAAAAACGACTTGATTTTCAGTGCAATTCCGGAATCTTTTGCTTTTTTTGCCATACCTTCTGATAATTCCTTGCAAAAATACTGCTTTTCCTTCGTACCGGCATGCTTTTTAAAGGAGAGTTATCAACATGGCGAAATAATTTTCAACATCTCAACCAAACAGCGTTGAAAAGCCGTTTTTGCCATTATTTACCAGCAAAGTACATAGAGGTCGCCGCGCGGATTGATGCACATTACCGGTACCGTGGTGGCTTGGAATACATGCTGTTCTTTCGGACCAAAAAAGAGGTCGTCCAAACCATAGTCGCGCGAGGTGGAGATGACTATCATTTTGGCGTCGAACTCGGCGGTGCGGGCAACCGCCTCTCGGTCAACCTTGAAACTGTCTTTGGATGCTTGTACAATAGAGTATTCAATCGGTTCAGATTCTTTGAATTTGTCGTATAAAGCGGTGATGTCGGCAACGTTACGGGGAGTCTTTGAACCATAATCTTTGGCTTGTAGCAAGTGAATGTGCGATTTCAAAAACCGTCCCATATTGGAGGTGTAGGGGCCTTTCTCTTTTTCTTCGACCAAGTACGATATAGGAACAAGAATATGGTCAAAGTCGGTAATTTCCATGCCGGTCTTCATCAAAATGAACGGAATGCGCAAGTCGCGAAGCCCTTTGAACCAAGTCATCACCTTTGAAAAACGGCCCTTCGGATTGATTTCGATAAAAAGCATGGGGCTTTCGGTGCGCTCTGTCAAGTCGCATAAATCTTCGATGGCACCAGTGCAGGCCTCACATATAAAAGGGTAGTCGGCTTGTCTGAAAAACGCTTCTGACGCTTGTTTGAACGCTTCGGTATTTTGTTCGGCCAAACTGATGAGAGCCAGCCCTTTGTTGAATCCTTTGGCAAAGACTGCCGCCGACTTGCAAGCACTTTCGGGGAAATTTTCGCCATCGGCGACAACTAAAAAATAGCGATTGTATTGTATGTCTCGAATATTCATGTCGCAAAGGTAGCCATTTTTGGAAAAAATAATGTACCTTTGCGCGTCTTTTTTAAGTAAAATAATGGCCACAAAACCGTCAATTCCCAAAGGAACACGCGATTTTCTCCCCGAAGAGATGGAGAAACGCAACTACATTTTCAACACCATTAGAAGTGTCTATGCCCAATATGGCTTCCGTCCTATTGAGACGCCTGCCATGGAAAACTTGTCCACATTGATGGGCAAGTATGGCGAAGAAGGTGATAAACTGTTGTTCAAGATTTTGAATTCGGGTGACTATTTACACGATGTCACCGAAGAGGATTGGCGTGAGCATAACCCTAACCGTATGCTTAAAAAAGTGTCGGACAAAGGTTTGCGTTATGATTTGACCGTGCCTTTCGCCCGTTTTGTGGTGCAATATCGTGACCAGATCAAATTTCCGTTCAAACGGTACCAAATACAGCCTGTATGGCGTGCAGACCGTCCGCAGAAAGGGCGTTATCGCGAATTTTACCAATGCGATGCCGATGTGGTGGGTAGCGATTCGCTCGTCAATGAATTGGAACTTATAGAAATTATTGACACAGTGTTTACCAAGTTTGGTATCCGTGTGGCGATCAAAATCAATAACCGCAAGGTGTTGGCAGGCATAGCCGAACATATCGGCGCACCCGACAAAATCGTGGACATTACCGTAGCAATCGACAAACTCGACAAAATCGGTATCGATGCGGTGAATGCCGAACTGCGCGAAAAGGGACTTTCAGAAGATTCGGTCAATGCGTTGCAGCCTGTGCTGGACATGCAGGGCGACAACCGTGCCAAGCTGTCGTCGCTGGCTTCGATTCTGGCGGGGTCCGAAATCGGCCGCAAAGGTGTGGACGAACTGGGAGAACTGTTTGACCTGCTCGACAACGCATCGCTGAAAAACGCGGTGGAATTGGACCTGACGCTCGCGCGCGGCTTGAACTATTACACCGGTACAATCCTCGAAGTCAAAGCGTTGGATGTGCAGATGGGGAGCATTACCGGTGGAGGCCGTTACGACAACCTGACCGGAATTTTCGGTATGGACGGCGTTTCGGGTGTCGGCATTTCGTTTGGCGCTGACCGCATCTATGACGTGCTCAACCAACTTGACCTTTATCCCAAATCGGCCGCACAAGGTACGCAACTGATATTCCTCAATTTCGGTCCGAAAGAGTTGCTGTACTCACTGCCGTTGGTGCGTCAGGCGCGAGAAGCGGGCATTGTGACAGAGATTTATCCGGATGCCGTCAAATTCAAGAAACAAATGGCATACGCCAACGATCGTCAGATTCCGTTTGTCGCCATTGTCGGCGAAGACGAGATGGCCAAAGGTGTGGTGATGCTGAAAGACATGGCTACGGGCGAGCAAAATCCATTAACGATTGAGCAAGTAATTGCTAAATTTAATTAAGAGAGTGACGCAAATTCGCAAAATTCTCTTTTCTTTGCAGTTAGAAATCTACACACAGTACCCTTGAAAAAGCGATTTTTGCTGATATTACCCATGTTGCTCACGGCTGTCGCCGCCTTTGGGCAGCTCGATCGCAAGTATATCCAAAACTTGCCGCACGTGGATGAACAACGCTGGCATTTCGGGTTTATATTGGGGCTTGGATTGGGTGATTTCTCGACACTTCCTTCGGCTTGGACCGATGAAGCCGGCTACTCTTACTATTCTGCATCGAAAGGTTTGATGCCTGCCTTTATGGTGGGTATGATTGCCGACTTGCGCCTCTGCGAATATCTGAACCTGCGTTGTACGCCTTATCTGACGTTGGGCGAACGCCGTATGAACTATACTTGTTTTACACCCGGCGGAAAACAAGTAGGGGATGTGGCGACCGTATCCATCAAGCCGACGACTGTTGACGTTCCTTTTTACCTCAAATACAGCGGCAAACGCTATGGCAATATCCGGCCTTATATCCTGGCGGGTGGCGGTCCGCAGTTCAATATCAACCTGAACCCCGAGGAACCGATTCTGCTCAATGTGTTCGATGTGCAGATTGGTTTTGGATTCGGATTGATGATTTACAACGAATATTTCAGGTTCTGTCCCGAGTTGAAATTCTGCTTCGGTTTGCTCGACCAGTTGAACCAAAACCATGCCGAAATCGAAGGCACGCCAGATCTTGTCTATACCCGTTCGGTCGATCGTTTGACCTCGCGCATGATTGCGATTACCTTTAACTTTGAATAATTACGGGTTTTGCCTTGACGGGCAGAATCATTTTTTGGGTGTGATACCGAGTTTTGCAGCTGTTTCGAACATCAGTTTGCGCGCAGCCTCGTATTCATTCGGAATAATGCCGTCTAAAATAGCTTCCTTGATGGTCATTTTAATGGCTCCAACTTCATGACAAGGCGCCAGTCCGAATGTTTCCATGATCTCGTTGCCCGAAACGGGAGGCTGGAAATTGCGTACATGGTCCTTTTGCTCAATATCCTTGAGTTTGGCGCGTACTTCAATCAGGTTCTGCGTGTAGCGCTTGACCTTTTCTTCGTTGCGCGAGGTGATGTCGGCCTCGCAAAGCAGCATGAGGTCTTCGATGTCATCTCCCGCCTCGAACAGCAGCCGTCTTATTGCCGAATCGGTGATTTCTTCTTCGACAAGAGCGATGGGACGCATGTGTAGGGTTACGATTTTCTGGACATAGCGCATTTTTTCGTTCATAGGGAAGCGCATACGCTTGAAAATGCCGGGAATCATCTTTTCGCCGATGAAATTGTGGTTGTGGAACGTCCATCCCAACTTCTCGTCAAAACGTTTGGTCGGAAATTTGCCGATATCGTGGAACAAGGCCGCCCATCGAAGCCACAAATTGTCGGTTTTGGCGGCAATGTTATCAACAACTTGCAGCGTGTGCAGGAAAATATCTTTATGTCCTTTTCCGTTGCGCACTTCAACGCCTTTGAGCCGCGAAAGTTCTGGCAGGATAATTTCGAGCAATCCGGTTTTTTCGAGTAGCGAAAGCCCGATTGAGGGCTTTTTAGCCATCATTATCTTATTCAATTCCTCTACAATCCGTTCGGGCGAGACGATGGACAAACGCTCTTTGTTTTTGGACAAAGCGTTGTAGGTCCGTTCTTCGATATTGAACTGTAATTGCGTTGCGAAGCGGATACATCTAAGTATTCGGAGTGGGTCGTCGCTGAATGTTATTGATGGATCGAGCGGTGTGCGGATAATGCGGTATTTTAGGTCTTGCATTCCCTGAAATGGGTCGACCAACTCGCCAAAATGTGCCTTGTTCAGGCGTATCGCCATGGCGTTGATGGTAAAATCGCGACGATTTTGGTCGTCTTCCAACGTACCGTCCTCGACAATCGGCTTGCGCGAATTGCGGTCGTACGATTCTTTGCGTGCCCCGACCATTTCGATTTCCATATCGCCCGATTTGATTTGGGCGGTACCGAAATTCTTGAATACAGACAGGTGTGCCTTTTTGCCCAATTTGTCTTTGAGCGCTTGCGCCAAGACGATACCGCTGCCTACAACCACCACATCGATGTCGTTTGAAGGGCGGTGGAGGAACAGATCGCGCACCCAGCCGCCGATTACATAACATTCTACGCCGAGTTCGTCAGCGGTTTCCGACAGGTGTCTGAATATCGGGGCTTGCAGGTTGTCTTGTATTTCGGCGTTCATAAATAATGTTATTTTGGGGAACAAAGGTACAAAACTTTATAAGTATCTCGCAAAAAAATATTAACTTTGCCCTCCAATATTCCGCGTCCGGTGCGGCCTATAACGCCTACCTGGCAGAGGAACTGATAATAACCATAGCAATGATGCCAATCCTTTTGGAATGTATGTTTTTGGGAGTGTTCGCCCTGGCTTTGGCCGTAGTCCGTCGACGTTGCGCTGGCAGGGCATTAAACTATGTGCTGCCTTTGTCGGTCCTATTGCTGACTGCCTGCGGCAATGCTAACCCCGATTCGGCCGAAAACGCCGACAACTTGTTAGGCAAAGCCGATTCAATGTATCAAGCTGGCCGTTACAGCTCTGCTAAGATACTGATAGACAGCATTGACCGTGTTTGCCGCCATCAGGTGGCACAGCGCAAGCAGGCACGAGTTCTGTTAGACAGAATCAAGATAAAGGAAGAGACACGCAACGCGCAATACCTCGACAGTCTGATTGTATTGCTCGAACCTGAAGTCGAATCGCTGATGAAACAGTTTGTATTGTCGAAAGACACCGACTATGTTAAAGAAAAGATTTACACCCACCGCAAGCAAACGGTCGGGTATTATCCCCATACGAACCTGATAGCGCGTATTCATGAGAATGGAGATCTCGACCTGATAAGCGTTTTTACAGGTTATAAACTTAACCACTCGCAAGTGGAGGTGCGCGCCAACGATTTGTTTGTGACAACCGGAGTGCTGCCTGTCGGAAAATCAGGTAACTACCAGTTTGATGACGAAGGGGTGCGTTGGGAGTACCTGACATTCACGCCCGATACCGAAAACGGTGTGATGGCATTTATCGCGTCGGTTGATGACAAAGAGCGTTTGCGCGTGGTGTTGAACGGAGACAAGAAGCACAACTACTGGTTAGAGCCCAATGACAAGGTGGCTTTGCGCGAGTCGTACGTGTTTGCTGGAAAACTGAAAGAATTATATACCATGAAAAAACAAAGCCGCAATGCCAAGGAAAAGGTTGAACGGCTGAACCAAAAATTATCTGGCCTATGAAAAAGTTGATTTTATTCGGAGTAGGCATACTCCTTTCGGTATGCGCCATGGCGCAGGAAACCGTCAACACGGAACAGTTCCAACAGAAAATCTGGGATTTTAAGGCAAACCCCAATAAAGTGGTGTTGAAGTCGGATGTACCAGTCATTCTTGATTTTTATGCAGATTGGTGCAAGCCTTGCAAAATGCTCACTCCCGAGTTGAAAGCCTTGATAAAGGAATATAACGGCCAACTGGCTGTATATAAAATCAATGTGGATGTTGACCGCGAACTGGCCAAGTTGTTCAGTATCCAGTATCTGCCCACGTTGTTTTTTATCTCTAAAAACGGTGAAACCACTTATGTACAAGGATATCGTACCAAAGATGAGTTGCGCCAGATTGTGGAATCTTTCCTAATGAAATAACATCATTCGACACATCATTCAATTATGGACAAAAACACCATTATCGGTTTCATTCTCATTGCGTTGATTTTATTCGGTTTCTCGTGGTGGCAGCGGCCGTCAGAGGAAGAACAGGAACGACAACGCGCTTACAACGATTCACTTATGATGGCCGCCGCCGAGCAGGAGGCTATACGCGAGGCTGAGTATCAAATGGCATTGGCCGCCACAGACTCTGCAAACTCCACAATGCGCGACTTAGGTGTCTTCACCGCTTGCCAGACCGGAAGTGATTCATTGTTTGTTCTTGAAAACGAACAGGTTAAAGTAGAAATCTCTGCCAAAGGCGGTACGGTCGTTTCGGCCGAAATGAAACAATATACCACCTATGACAAACTGCCGTTGGTGTTGTTTGACCAAGATGACGCATCTTTGAATTTTACGTTGGTTACGTCTAACAACCGTGTGGTTGAAACGGCTGGTTTGTATTTTCAGCCGCACTGGCTTAACGATTCGACCTTGTCGATGGAAATCGAATTGGAGAATGGCGGGTTGCTGGCATTTGAATATCGCTTGCCGAAGGAGGGCTATCGTTTGGACTGGACGGTTCGTACAGCAGGTCTGTTTGAAGTGCTCTCGTCGCACCAACATCAATTCGATGCCGAGTGGAATTTCAAATTGCGCCAACAAGAGCGTAGCAAAACGTTCGAAGGCCGTTATTCGGGATTGTATTACAAATACATCAACGATGATGTTGAGAACCTGAAAACAGACAAAGACCAGCATAAGGATATTTCGGGCCGGTTGAGATGGATTGCCTGCAAAGACCAGTTCTTTTCAACGGTGTTGGTGGCAAAAGAGGGCTTTGACAGTCCGGTGCTCCAATCCGAGATTTCGAAAGATAGCCGTTATCTGAAAAATTTTGAATCTACGTTTGGACTGGACTATGATGTGCTACACGACACCGAAGTGGCCATGTCGTGGTATTTCTTGCCCAACAAATACAGCTTGCTCAAATCGGTTTCGGAAGAAGCTGGCGAATATTTTGATTTGGAATTCAATAAGTTAATAAACCTCGGCTGGACAATCTTCGGATGGGTTAACCGTTGGTTCATCATTCCGTTGTTCGATTTCTTGAGCCGTTACATTTCTAACTACGGTATCATTATTTTGCTTTTGACGCTGATAGTCAAGATCGTTTTGTTCCCATTTACCTACAAATCGTATATGTCGACGGCAAAGATGCGTGTGCTGCGTCCGATGATCGATGAGATAAACGAAAAGATTTCGCCCGAGAAGTCCATGGAACGCCAGCAGGCGACAATGGATCTGTATAACAAGGCAGGGGTGAGTCCCATGGGCGGTTGTCTGCCGATGTTGTTGCAGATGCCGATTCTGTTTGCGCTGTTTATTTTCTTCCCGACTGCGTTTGAGTTGCGTGGCCAGAGTTTCTTGTGGGCGGCCGACTTGTCGTCGTACGATGCCATTTTCAGTTGGGACACCTACATACCCCTTATTTCGCGGTTCTATGGCAATCATGTCAGTCTTTTCTGTTTGCTGATGGCCATAACCAATATTATTTCGACCAAAATTACGAATGACGCCAATGCGTCGTCGGCACAAATGCCGGGCATGAAGGTCATGATGTACCTGATGCCGGTCATGTTCCTCGGAATCTTTAACGATTATGCTTCGGGCTTGTGCTATTACTACTTTATCTCGTCGTTGATTACCATTTTGCAGAATCTGATTTTCCGCTGGTCAATCAATGATGAAAAGATGCTTGCCCAACTGCGTGAGAATATGAAAAAACCGCGTAAGAAGAGCAAGTTTCAGCAACGTCTTGAAGAAATGCAGAAACAACAGCGCGCCATGCAACAGACCGCTGCAAAACAGAAAAAATGATTTGACTGTATAGAATGACGGAAATCCCTTCGTAAGGAGGGATTTTTGTTTGTCAATTTGTCAATTATTCACGAAAATAAAGCGATTGGCATGTTTTTTGCAGTCTACAGGAAAAATGTACAATAAAGACAAAGGATATGAAAAAAAATGAAGCCAACAACGAAGAGTTGAACGAGGATAACCTGAATCAAGAAGAATTCCAACAAGAGGAGAATCCGGAATCGGCTGAAAATCTGACGGCCGAGTCGGCTCTCGATGAAATGATTGAGAAATATAACAAGCTCAACGATTCGCACTTGCGTTTGATGGCCGATTTTGAAAATTATAAGAAAAAAACCGGCAAGGAAAAATCGGACTTGATCAAATACGGCGGTGAGACGATTTTTATCAATATGCTGCCGATTATCGACGATTTTGAGCGTGCCATTGCGCATTTGCCCGAAGGCGATGATCCCGTCAAGGAGGGTGTGTTGCTGATTCACAGCAAGTTCATCAAGTTTTTGGAGCAGAATGGTGTAAAACCCATTGAAACAGCTGACGCCACTTTTGACACCGATTATCACGAGGCGGTGACGATGTTTCCTGCAGCAGATGAATCGCAGAAGGGCAAAATCATCGATTGTACTCAAAAAGGATATATGTTCCATGACAAGGTGATTCGCTTTGCCAAAGTAGTTGTAGCGCAATAAACTATGGAAAAAAGAGATTACTACGAAGTATTGGGTGTGGCCAAAAACGCCACAGACGATGAGATAAAGAAGGCATATCGCAAGAAAGCCATTCAGTACCATCCCGACAAAAACCCTGGTGACAAGGAGGCCGAAGAAAAATTCAAAGAGGCCGCCGAGGCATACGACGTGTTGAGCGATCCGCAAAAGCGTCAGCGCTACGACCAGTTCGGTCATGCCGGAGTAGGCGGTGCCGCCGGTGGTGCAGGTGGTTTTGGTGGTTTTGGCGGCGGTTTTTCGATGGAAGACATCTTTGAGCAGTTCGGCGATGTGTTTGGCGGCCATTTCGGCGGTTTCGGATCGTCGTCGCGTCGTAGTGTCAACAAAGGTACAAACCTGCGTGTCAAAGTGCGCCTGACGCTTGAAGAGATCTCGACGGGAGTTGAGAAAAAGCTCAAGCTCAAACGCCAGGTACCTTGTTCGCACTGCAACGGCACGGGGGCAGAAAGTTCGTCGGATATGCAGACTTGCAGCACCTGTCATGGTACAGGCCGAGTGGTTCGTACGGTGTCTTCGCTGTTTGGACAGATGCAGACGCAAACGACTTGCCCGGCTTGCGGTGGCGAGGGTAAAACCATTACAAAAAAATGCAGCCAATGCAACGGCGAAGGAACAGTAACAGCCGAAGAGGTTGTAACGGTTAAGATACCGGCTGGCGTACAACAGGGAATGCAACTCTCGATGTCGGGCAAGGGCAATGCAGCCCGTCGAGGTGGAGTCAATGGCGACCTTTACATCCTGATTGAAGAAGAAAAACATCCCGAATTGATTCGTGATGAAGACGATTTGATATACAAATTGCTTTTGCCGATGCCTACGGCTGTATTAGGCGGCTCTGTCGAAATTCCGACGATCAATGGCAAGGTCAAAATCAATATCGAAGCCGGAACGCAACCGGGCAAAGTCTTGCGTTTGAGGGGCAAGGGTCTGCCCAGACTTAACGCATACGGCACAGGCGACCTATTAGTTTATGTCGGCGTGTTTATGCCTTCGAAACTGACTAAAGACGAAAAAGCCGTTATTGAGAAACTGAAGGATTCTGGTTCGTTCAATCCGACACAGTCTGACAAAGAAGCTTATTTCAGATGAATGTAGCCGCATTGGTATCGGGTGGAGTTGACAGTTCGGTTGTCGTACATCAACTTAAGGAGCAAGGGATCAATCCCGACTTGTTCTATATCCGTATCGGAATGGAAGACGAGAACGGCTACATGGGGTGTAGTGCCGAAGAAGACATCGAAATTGCCAGTTTCATCGCCAAAAAGTATGGTCTGAAACTCGAAGTGGTTTCGTTGCAGCAAGAGTATTGGGACCAAGTGGTCGCCTATACCATTGACGCGGTGCGCAAGGGTTTGACTCCTAACCCTGATGTCATGTGTAACCGATTGATCAAATTCGGCAGTTTCATCGACAAATATGGTGATGGTTTTGATCAGGTGGCTACCGGTCATTATGCGCAACATGTGTTCGAAAACGACAAACATTGGTTGGCAACGGCACCCGATCCCGTCAAGGACCAAACCGACTTTTTGGCGCAAATCACCTACAAACAATTGTCTAAGATTATTTTCCCGATAGGGTATTTATACAAGCACGAGGTGCGGGCGTTGGCTGATAAGGCACAGTTGCCTAGTGCCAAACGCAAAGACAGTCAGGGAATCTGCTTTTTGGGCAAAATCAATTACAACGACTTTATCAAGCGCTTTTTAGGAACAAAAACCGGTTTGATTGTCGAATTGGAAACCGGTAAGATTTTGGGCAAGCACCAAGGTTTTTGGTTTCACACCATCGGACAGCGCAAGGGATTGGGGTTGAGTGGTGGTCCCTGGTATGTTACTCGCAAAGACCACGAAGCCAATGTGGTGTATGTTTCGCAAGGATTCGATGTCGAAGCCCAGTATGGCCGCGAAATTCCGCTTGATGACATTCATTGGATCAGTGGCAGTCCGTGGCCCGAAATTGGTGCAGACGGTGTGGAGGTTAGTTTCAAAATCCGCCACACGCCCGAATTCGCGCAGGGTCGTCTGTATCGCGAAGGAAAAGGTTTCCGCGTGGTTTCGGACCAAAAGATTCAAGGCATTGCTCCTGGCCAATATGGAGTGCTGTATGATACCCAGCACCGAATCTGCTACGGCAGCGGGGTGATTCGGATATAAAAAAAGCGGAACCGAAAAGTTCCGCTTTTTTTGATTGATGTGTATGCTTAATGCTTGTTGATAATCTCCATGCCTTTGCGAATGGCAGCTTCGTTTTGAGGCAGCAAGTGGTGGTGGCGTTCGGGCAATGATTTCTTGAGTCCGAGCATCACATATTCCAAATCAACGATGGGGCAGATTTTGAGCAATCCACCGAGAATAATCATGTTAAACGACTTGTGCGCATTCATGGCCAGAGCGGTGTCCATGGCGTTGATGCAATAGATGTCGATATCGGTGCGGGTGGGGGCCTTTACGATGCCGTAGGGATCGTAAATTAGTTTGCCGCCGGGTTTCACCTTGCTCTCGAATTTTTCGAGCGACTGCTGGTTCAGGATGATGGCCGTGTCGTATGAATTCAAAATCGGAGAACTGATTTTTTCGTCGCTGATGATGACCGTTACATTGGCGGTACCGCCACGTTGTTCGGGACCGTAAGCGGGCAGCCACGACACTTCTTTGCCTTGCATCAGACCTGAGTAGGCGAGGATTTTACCCATGGAGAGTACACCCTGACCACCAAATCCTGCTATGATAATTTCTTCTTTCATACTCTTTTCGAATTAAATATTCTTCAAATCACCAATAGGATATGCCTTGAACATGTTTTCGACCATCCAGTCATTGGCGTCTTTCGGCGACATTTTCCAACCGGAGTTACAAGTGGAAACGATTTCGACAAACGACGCTCCTTTTTTCTCAGGGGCCAGTGTGTTTTCAAACGCTTTCTTGATGGCTGCCTTGGCCTTGCGCACAGCAGCAGCGGTGTGAACGCTTTGGCGGGTTACATAGCGCGTACCTTCGAGTTGCGCCACCAAATTGCCGATAGGCAAGTGGTAACCGTTCAAAGTTACATCGCGGCCGTAGGGGCAGGTCGAGGTTTTCATGCCTTCGAGTGTGGTCGGAGCCATTTGACCGCCGGTCATACCGTAAATGGCATTGTTGATAAAGATGATGGCGATGTTTTCGCCACGGTTGCAAGCGTGAATGGTTTCAGCTGTACCGATAGCTGCCAAGTCACCGTCACCTTGATAGGTGAACACACAGTGGTCGGGCAACAGACGCTTGATGGCGGTTGCCATGGCAGGTGCGCGGCCGTGAGCGGCTTCTTGCCAGTCGATGTCAATGTAGTTGTAGGCGAATACGGCGCAACCTACCGGCGAAATGCCGATGGTCTTGTCAACGATGCCCATTTCTTCGATTACTTCGGCGACTAATTTGTGTACAACACCGTGGCTACAACCCGGGCAGTAGTGCATCGTGTTGTCGTTCATGATGGAGGGTTTGGCATAGACCAGATTCTCCGGCTTGATGATATCTTGTGTTGTCATGGCTTACTTTTTAATAATTTTTTGTTTCAACGCGTCGATAACCTCTTCGGGGGTCGGTACGATACCACCGGTTCGTCCGAAATGTTCGACCGGGATCCGTCCTTCGACTGCCAGACGGATGTCTTCGACCATCTGACCAGCATTGTATTCGACCGACAAAATGCCTTTGACATGCGTCAGTTGCTCCTTGATATGCTCGTAAGGGAACGGGAACAATGTGATCGGACGAAGCAGACCGACCTTGATGCCCTCGGCACGTGCCACTTCAACGGCTTTTTGGCAGATACGTGCGGCCGATCCGAATGCAACGAATAAATATTCGGCATCAGAAGTTTCGATATCTTCGTAACGAACTTCGTTTTTCTCGATTTCGGCATATTTGGCCTGTAAGGCAATGTTGCGACGTTCCATGGGTTCGGGCTCCAATTCGAGCGACGTGATGACATTGCGCTTGCGATCGGGAGTTTTTCCGAGCGAGGCCCATGGACATTCCTTGCGGATTTCTTCGTTGGTTTTGCGGGGAACAAACGGCGGCAACACCACTTTTTCCATCATCTGGCCAATCAAACCGTCGGCCAAGATCACCGTAAGGATGTTGTATTTGAAAGCCAAATCGAATCCAAGTCCCACAAAATCAGCCATTTCTTGTACGCTGGCGGGGGCAAGTGTGATTTGACGATAGTCGCCGTGACCACCGCCCTTAACCGTTTGGAAATAGTCGGCTTGGCTGGGTTGGATGGTACCCAGACCGGGACCTCCACGCATAACATTCACGACCAAGGCGGGGATGTCTGCACCGGCGATGTACGATACGCCTTCCTGCATCAAGCTGAAACCGGGGCTCGAGGTCGAGGTCATCACTTTTTTGCCACAACCGGCACCAGCATAAACCATATTGATGGAGGCCACTTCGCTTTCGGCTTGCAGCACCACCATACCGGTCGTTTCCCAAGGTTTCAGTTTCATCAAGGTTTCGAGCACCTCGGATTGGGGAGTGATGGGGTAGCCGAAATAACCGTCGCAACCGCAACGGATGGCTGCCTCAGCAAGGGCCTCATTGCCCTTCATCAGTCTTACTTCTTCACTCATATCTTTAATTTTCAATTTTTACTTTGTAAACCGAAATACAGCCGTCGGGGCATACAATGCCGCAGCTGGCGCAACCGATGCAAGCGTCGGGGTTGACCATGCAGGCATAGTTGTATCCTTTGGCGTTCACTTGCTTGGACATACCCAAAACCTTTGCGGGACAAGCGACTACGCATAATTCGCAACCCTTGCAACGATTGGTGTTTACCTCAACGGCTCCTTTAATTTTTGCCATAGTTAATAGTGTTTTTTTTGGGACTGCAAAGTTACTTATTATTGTAATAAATACAAAAAAATAACCGACCAATAATTTGATATCGGAAGCGAATCTGCGGATTTTTTACGTATTTGTCGAAAAAACAGGCCGGACACTGAAAAATCATACAATGACCGGCCTGATAAGGAATGGGCGAGTGGTGTGTCAGCCTCGCGAGGCGAACCACAACCCGACAAACGCCAACAGCAGATAGGTATAGAAAAACGGCAGCTGGAACAGCAGTTTTCCTTGCGACAGCAGCGGGTAAATCATAAATACCGACAAGGCGCAGATAATCAGACCGCAGATGATCGTGGTGGTGGGCTTTTTCTGCATACCAGCAATGAGGAGCATCACAGCCGAAAGCAGGTACAACATATCGACAATGTATTTGTAACTACCAAAGTTCCATGTGGTTAACTCAGATCCAAACAGACAGATAATGAGCGCGGCGGTTGAAATACGAACGCCCCAATTGGCGATCGGTTCAAGATTTTTGAGCGGTTTCATACAGATGGTTTTTGTTTTTGTTTCGACAAAATTACGAAATATTTGTGCAAATAGTAAATAAAATGTATTTTTGTGTTGCTGATTTTGTCTATCATCCTAGTTTCGTTTGGAAAAAATAAAGACAGATGACCTCTGAAAATTCAAATATTCTGGTACCGATTGATTTTACGGACCATTCGTTCAAGGCGGCGATTGTTGCAATACACATGGCCAAGCGTCTTGCTGCCAGCCAAGTGACATTGTTTCATGCCTTGTCCAATAACGAGGCGAATTTGGCAAACCAATTGATCGAGTTTAACGACAAACTGCGCAAAGCATTGGAAAATAGCGAGTTAGCAGGCATTAAAACCTCGTTTCAACTGGCTGTTGGTGTTCCCGAAGAATGTATAAAGACCTTTGCGATGCAAAATCCGCCGTGTCTGATTGTTATGGCTACGCGTTCGAAAGTCCAGAAACAGAAAGACATGATCGGCAGTGTGTGCGCCGAATTCATCGAGCGTACCGAATGGCCGGTGCTGGTTGTCCCGGCCGAGATCCCTGTTAAACGCGTGCTGAAGCCGTTAAAAGTCGCATACGCAACGAGTTTTTCGCAACGCGACATTAGCGAGCTTGACGATATGATGCGCATCCTGAAATACTGGACCGACAGCATCGACAAGTCGCTTTCCGTATCGTTTGTCCATATCAAGAGCGATTTGGATTCCGAAACGTTGCAGTCGCGTATCGATTCGCTCAAATCCTATATGCAACTCAGTTTTCCGGATTTGGATTTTTCGATTCATATTTTGGACAAGCACGAGGAACGTACCATCGATCTGAGGTTGCTCGAAGACGGTACGGCGTTGTTTAACACGCTGCAGAATTTCATTAAGACCTACGGCATTGATTTGCTTACCATTAAAAACTCGAAACGCGGTTTGTTCTCGCGTATGTTTGTCGGAAGCACGGCGACCAAGATCATTAACGAGGGCGACATCTCGTTGTTGGTTTTGTAATATTCAAATGATGACTGACATATTGCCATAAGTTGATATAAAAAGCTGGGAAGCAATCGTAAAGAACGAGTATTCCCATTTGAATACACTCTCTGGTAAGGAAGTGCAGGAACTGGCGTGTTGCTGGTGCTATTATTCTGGTAAGATTGAAGGCAATACTTATACTTACGTTGAGACGGAAAGCCTACTTTTGGATAACATCACATCACCTAAAAGGTATGATGATGCTAAAATGCTAAAGAATCTTTATAATACTTTTATATCTGAGTTAGAGTATATATGTAAGCATGGGAATAAGGAAGAAATAAACGAACAGACAATGCTTCGCTTGCATTCTATGCTTATCTCAGAATTAGTGGACGGTAGCGAGAAAGGGAAATATCGGGATCGTCCAGTTCGCATTACTGGAACTGACTATATTCCACCAAAAACAAAATTGGAGATTATTCAAGCGGTGAACGAATGTTTACAAAGAGCACAGCAGATCGAGAACCCTATCGAAAAAGCAGTGTTTGTTCATTGTAATATTGCAAGGATACAACCTTTTATTGATGGCAATAAAAGGACATCGCGCATGTTGGAGGCTATTATCTATATGAATAATAACCTTATACCTCCATTTTCTACAAAGGATGCCGATATACTGGAATATCGTAAGGCATTAATTGATTTTTATGAAAAAGAAGATTATTCCGCATATATAAGGTTCTCAATTGATAGAATGAATGATCGGATGAATATTTTTCAAAATATCTAAACTTCTTTTTGGACTTTTGTTTGGTGAGTTGGTTGCCCGGAATCACAATCACTTTTGTCCTATAATTTATATTATGTTAAACAGAAAACAGGAAACGGTGCTCCACTAATTTCTATTTAAGTAAACAACCGATT
>JAGACJ010000029.1 GCA_017614195.1 Paludibacteraceae bacterium | reverse complement strand
ATTGTACTGTTGCGACGAAGCCCAGCAGTTCTTATAGGTGGCCAGGTTGAGGTTGTTAAAGTTGCTGATGTGCACAATGGCCGTACCGGTAGCCTCGCCCGAAGTGGCACGCACCGTATAGTCGCCCGGCGTGTTGCCGGCTGTGAAAACACCGTCTTGGGTGATGGTACAACCGTTGGCCGCCCCATCGATACTCCAGGTGATGGGATAGTTGGCCGCATCCAAGGGGAAGCCGAAGGCCGTCAGAATCCGGGTCGTGAACGGGAGCGAACCCGTTTGCACCAGATTGGCCGAAGCCGGGGTCACATCGATGGTTGCCGCCTTCTCCACGGCATTGACAAAGATGGTCTTGTACGTTGACAATCCGCCGCAGACGGCACTGATCTTTACGTTGCCGTATTGGGTAGCCACATAGGTGCCGTTGTTCATTTCCCCCTTGTCGGCACTCCAGACGATCGTTTGGCCGCCCAAGTTGAACGGATCACCGAACTGGTCGTAGCCGCGCAGCTGGAATTGGATGGTTTCGTCTTGGTTGAAGAAACCGCCCGGCTCAATATCAAGGGCCGCCAACACGGGAGCACCGTCAATCTGTGTCCCATACACCTCAATTTCATACATACTGAAGCAATAGCGACCGCTCTTGAGAATCGGTTCCAAACGAACATAACGGGCGGTACCGCTTATAGCGATGTCATCCACGTCCTTGATGCCGTAAACCGCACCGAGGCCAGAGTTATCCACTTCGCCGGCTCCCAACGTTTCATGATAGGCACACGTCCAGTTAACATTATCTTCGGAGAACCAGACTTTGTACTCCTGAGCCGAGTTCTTCCAATAGATACGGACACCACTGATCAGGTAGATTTGCTCCAAATCAATCGTCACAATATTATTTGCCGGATCAAGGTCACAATTCTGCGCTTCCCAGTTATTGGTCATGTTACCATCGTTAAGACGAGTGGCGTTGTTGGGACGCGATCCTGTCGTAATGGGTTTGTTGAGCGCGATATTTTCCAATTGGGGCAATACACGCAGTTCGTGTTGCGCCGTCAGGCCGTCGGCCGTCACCTTAATGGTCTGACGGCCGGGGGTCGTTGCGGTAAACTCTCCCTCGGACGTAATCTGCGAGGTTCCCTCGAGCGTCCATACCACAGATTGCGGTTCATAAGGCTCTCCGTATTGGTCAACAGCCGTCACCGTAAAGGTTTCGGTGGCGTCAAGCTGTAACACCATCGGAGTCGGTGAAATCGTAATTGACGCGATCTCTGGACGGGCATTGACACGAATGGTGTCATAGCCCACAACCGTCCGACCGACCGAGTTTCGTTTTGAAACCTTGATAATTACCCGATCCTGCACACTGTTGTTTGCCTGATACAAATACAACGTATCTGCATTATTTCTGGCCAAGGTGCCCGTACCTTCGACAAACTCCCACGTTACACCTTGCAACGAAGAGATTGCACCATATTGGTCATAACCGATGGCCCGCAAATTAACGAACCCGTTCGGTTCAACGGTTTTTACGTCCGCCGTTACCTCTATGCTGTCGAGATAAGCATCGGAACATGTGCATACATATTTGTTGGCCGGCATGCCGATGCTGATTTCAGCTTGCTGGTTCTCGTTGTAGAAGGTGAACTTCTTTTCGTGGTCCTCGTTGTTGTACATGGCATAGCAACGACGCCCGGTAGTCGGATGCAAGTAGCTGGTCGAAGTCGGGTCGTCGCAGTGCATGTCCCAGCGGATGTCGCCGTAGGTCAGGTGCGAGTGCGTCATGTAGTAACACAAGGGACTGGTCGGATTGCCTGTCGTAGCTTCGGTAATGTTGCTGTACTGGTCGCGCTCCGAATACATCTTGTCCCAGAGTTCGGCCACGCCTTCGGGATCAAAGGTTTGCTGGAACGACAGCATCACCTGTCCCAGCCAGTTGCGGGCCACCGAGTTGTTCATCGGGCGTTCGGCATCGCTGAAGCCGGGATTGGAGTCGGTGATGCGGGGGTTGATGGCATGGGCCGCCAGGAAGGTGGCACGCTGCTCTTCGGCCACTTGGTAGATCCAGCGGTTGTAGTCGGGCTTGGCATACAAGTATTTCAGGCAACTTGACATGGGCAGCCAGTTGATGCAGTTCATCTGCAACGGGTTACCGCTATACCATGTCCACCAGCCCGGGCCCCGGTTCTGCAAGTGCGAGCTGTACGGACGAAGCATGAAGATGGAGTCGCCACCGGCCATGCCTTCAAATTGTTTGCCGAATTTTTCGTAGCAGACATTGGGCTCGTATTTGTCTCGGTTGATATCAAACCAATACTCACCCACGGCACGCGATTCAATGGTATAGCCCATAATGGCGGCATCGCGCATTTCCTTATCTTTCAAACCGATGGCCAGCATATATAAACCGCCCCATGCCTGCATGGCTTCGGACGAAGATTCTTGTCCGTTACCGCCACCATCTCCAAACGGACCGGTGTTGGAGTGTCCGAACCAAGGGCTGAAGGTACGCAGCCAAGGCAGACTTTTGTCGTTGCGATCCCAGTTTGCGTATTGTTTGATGGATTTGACCGCCATTTCGCCGTAGTCTTGGGCGAATTGGGGGTCGAACAGGGCCAGCACACCGAAAGCGTGGGCGAAGTAGCCCATTGACAAGTGTACGTCCTGTCCCAACTCGGCGCGTTCGCCGTTGTCGTAACCCGAGAAGCCGTCCCAGTTAAGCATGTTGAGCAAAGCGAAATAGTGCTTTTCCTCGCCCGGCGTATAGGTGTACCAGTCTTTGAAATTGTTCTCCAGATTGGCCTTCATCTTTTCGTACATCTCCATATTGCCAGTAGCGTATGCGTATGCCATCATTTGGGCTTTTTGCTGCAAGTCTTTGCCACCATAATAAGTGTCGCCTGCATACGAAAGGTCGTAAGCATGCACTTGCAGGTGTTCGTCCAACAACTCTTGACGATAGGGGGCTTGCAAAGAATTGGAGACAGAGGGTGCCGGGTCGTAAGGAATCAAGCCGTTGAACGGATAGGTTATCTCAAAACGGTTGCCCGTGGCGCAGTACATTTTGCCACGACAAGTCTGATACCACAAATCGAGCAGGGAGAAATTCATCTCACTGTCGCGATAATGGTGGGGCAAAAAGCCTTGCAGAGCAGGTCCGTTGGTTCCGTTACGCAAGTTTTTGGTTGTCACCGTATAAATCGTCTTGATTTTGGCAGTCGGTTCGTCGTACTCCCAATCCAAACGCGTATCAACAATTTTATTAAAGGCATATTGATAGAAGAAATCCATGTCGTCGGCGTTCTTCATGGCAGCCACTACCATATATCGCTCATCGCCCGTAAAGCGGAAATTGAGCACGCAACTTCCCTTCTCGATAACGGTGTTTTCTGGAAGAAAGATACCGTAATAGTCGCCATCCACCTCAATGCAGACGCAATCGCTACGATAAGGAAAGGTCGCTTTCAGACCGTCACGACGGTAGAAGGTGGCGTTTGCCGCAAAATTCAATTCGGGCATCACATTCTTGAAGTCAATCCAAGTAAACGGACAACCGTTGCTAATGGTCACTTCAATTTCCTTCGAGACCTGATCGGTCAGTGCATACACCACACCCCAATCCGACCACGAGCGAACGCGGTGTGTAGTTGCCTTAAAACCGTCACCAAGTACTTTGAGACGCGATTTCGGATTAAGGGTGGTACCGCCATCGTTCCATTCGCTGGGAATATCAATCCAAGCGCCATAAGCATCGCCGCCCGTACGGTGCGGATAGACCCACAAGTTACCCACAAAGCCGTCTTTGTTAATCATGTCCACCAGCATCTGCGTCCACCAGTCATTGGTCGGAATCGGACGCTTGCTCTCGGCATCATCGACAAAGATCTCCTGCCATCCGAGGTAGTATCCGTTATTCTCCAAATATTGGTAACGGGGGGTAAACGAAGCGTATGAACCCTTGCCAAGCGGTACGGGTACCTGGGCTTTAGCCACACTTGCAAACAGAATAAAAGCAAGCAATGGAATAAAGATAAATGACTTTTTCATTTGTTTGGTTTAGTTATATGTGTTCGCACACAAATATTACTGCAAATATGAAAAAATTATCTGATAATCGTATATAAAACAATGTGTACGTACACATATTTAACAT
>JAGACJ010000028.1 GCA_017614195.1 Paludibacteraceae bacterium | reverse complement strand
ATTTCTCTAAGGAAGAAATGTTAGATTATCACCCTTTTTCTTCGTTCTATGAAATTCCAGAGCATGTTTTGGATAAATTTTCATCTTACCCAATAAGAGAAGAAACGATTGCTAAGATCAACTTTCTTATCGACAGTGGCGATATCGAGCAGTACCGCGTGGATTTGGGGTATTGAGTCGTTGGGCAAATCAAAAAAAATTCAAAAAAGGTTGGTTTAAGACATTTTGTAGGCCGTGCTTGATATTAAGTCACGAAAAAATCTCTACCTTTGTCGTTTCATGGTTATGAAAGAGACTATTAGGTAGGATTTTTTGTTTTTGATGAAAAAAGGTACGGTTATTATATGGATCTGCTCAGTTTTGGCGGTGCTTGCGCTGGCGCAATGCTCCACCAAAAAGAACACATGGGCAAGCCGTTCGTACCATTATACCAAGGCCAAGTACAATGTGATGTTCAACGGCCGGCAGGCGTTCGAAAAAGGAGTGAAGGCGGTTTGGGCGGCCAACAAGGACAACTACGGCGTGGTGTTGCCGCTCGACGCCATCAGCAATCACGAAAACGCCTCAGCGGCCAAATCCGACATGGAACGCACCATCGAAAAGTGCCAGAAAACCATCAAAACCCACTCGATCGTCAAGAAGCCGAAAAAGAAACCTTCAAAGTCGCGCGACCCCAAGTACATCGAGTTCATGAAAAAAGAGGAATACAACTCTGAGGTACAAGAGGCATGGCTATTGATGGGCATAGCCCAGTTCTACCAACTCGACTTTTTGGCGGCGAACGCCACATTCACCTACGTCATACGCCATTTTGCCGACAATAAGGACGTCTTTACCAAGGCTAATCTGTGGATGGCGCGCAGTTACGCCGAAATGCAGTGGTATTATGAGGCCGAAGACGTGTTGGGCAAGATGAACGAAAAGACCTTCAATGCCAAGACCAACGCCGAGTTTGTGCTGGTCAAGGCCGATTTGTTATTGAAACAAGGCAATTACGCCGAGGCAATCCCCTTCCTCAAAACGGCTGTCTCGCAATCGAAACGCAAGCAAAAGGCGCGTCGCGAGTTCATCCTCGCGCAGTGCTATGACCGGATGGGCAAAAAGGCCGAGGCCTACGAATGGTATACCGCTGCCGCTAAAGACCACCCTTCGCACCAACTCGAATTCAACGCACGAATGGGCCAGGCACAGTGCTACCAGGGTAGCGACACCAAAAAAGTGCTTGCCGACCTAAACCGGCTGACAAAAAAACAGAGCAATGCCGCGTACCTCGACCAAATTTATTTTGCCATAGCCGAGATTTACCGCCGCAATGGGGATGAGGAGTCGGCCATGAACTATTACCAAATGGCCATTGACAATAGTACACGTGGCGGACTCGACAAAGCCGAGGCCTTGTTGGCCTTGGGCGACATCTATTACAACAAAGGCAAGTACATCAAGGCACAGCCACTTTATAGTGAGGCGGTAATGATTATCCCGCAGACCTATCCCGACTACAAGAAGCTGGAGAAACGTGCTGCCAATCTCGACGACGTCGCCAAATACCAGACTTCCATTCTGCTCGAAGACAGTTTGCAACACCTGGCGTCGTTGCCCGAAAAAGAACGTGAAGCCAAGATTCGGGAAGAGATCGCCCGTCAGAAAAAGGAAAAGGAAGAAGAGGCCCGTCGACTCGAAGAGCAAGCCCGCATACAAGAAATTCGCGAGCAGAATGCTGTAATCGGACAAACCGGATTGTCGTTGGGTGAGCAGTCGGGTGATTGGTATTTCTACAACAACAGCTTAATGGCCAAGGGCAAAATTGAGTTCCAACGCTTGTGGGGCAAGCGTACGCTCGAGGACGACTGGCGTCGCCGCAACAAAATGTCGGTAAGTTTTGATGTAGACTACGATGAGGTGAGCGAAGACGGAGACGACGAAGAGGTCGGTGAGGAGGGCGAACAGCGTGCCATGAGCCGGCCAGATGATGACGATGAAGACGGACTGTTGCTCTATTACACGCGTATGTTGCCGATGACCGAAAGCAAACTTGAGGCCTCAAATGCTACGATAAAAGAGGCTCTGTATCAGTTGTTTGTGATTTTCGAAGGACGGATTCAGGATTACGATGCGGCGCGCAAGGCCTTCGACGAGTTGTGCCGTCGTTTCCCAGGATTTGAGCAGACCGATGAGGGTTGGTATCGGCTTTACAAAATGTACCAACGCAACGACCAGCCCCTCGAAGCCGAACTGGCGAAAGAGGCGCTCGAACGCGATTACCCCAATAGCAAGTGGTTGCGAGCCATCAACAATCCCGAGTCTGTGAGCACAGAGGCCCTTTCGGAGCAAGAAACACTCTATCGCGCGACATACGCGGCATTCCTCAAGGGCGACAATTATACCGTCAAATCGAACACGGCGCTGGCTCAAACTAAATATCCTGACTCAGACCTGATACCCAAATTCAGGTTCCTCGAAGCCTTGTCGGGCGGTAAGGCCGAAGGACAAGACGTGTTTAAGGAAAAACTCAACGCCTTGATATCCGACTATCCCGACAACGAGGTGGCGCCGTTGGCCAAAGACATGGTGGCGCTCATGGAACAGGGCAAAGAAGTGCAGTCCGATGCTTCTTATGGATCTATTACCGAAGAGCGTAATTTGGTTGTGACCGAGTCGCAGTTTGCCGACAACCTCGAAAAAGCAGGCTTTGTATATGAGCCCGAAAGCGAGCATCACTTTGTGTTGTACTTGTCGGGCGACGAGTCTGCCAAGAACAAGGCGCTGTTTGCTGTGGCGACTTATAACTTCACGCGTTTCTTAATCAAGGACTTCGATTTGTCGGTACGCAAACTCGATGACCTTCACTATGTGATTGCCGTGTCAGGCTTGACCAACCTTGACGAGGCCGTTTGGTATCAGCATGCCTTGTTGGGTGACAGCGAGGTGTTGCAAACGCTTAACGAAATGAATTACAAGGGATTTGCGGTTTCCAAAAACAATTACAAGGCCGTGTTTGACCGCGAATCCATGGAGAAATACATTGAGTTCTACCAGTCTAACCAACTCGAAATCAACGAGTCGGATGTCATCAAAGAAATAGAGGACAATTCGGGATTTGTGAAAGCTCCAGAAGAAAATTCAGAAACAAAGAAATAAAAACATACAGATATGGATCATAAATTGGTTGTTTACAACACGTTGACGCGTAAAAAGGAAGTCTTTAAGCCATTGCACGAACCTTTTGTCGGAATGTATGTGTGCGGTCCTACGGTTTATGGCGACGCCCATTTGGGCCATGCCCGTCCCGCCATTACGTTCGACGTGTTGTTCCGTTACTTGCAGTACCTGGGCTACAAAGTGCGTTATGTACGCAACATCACTGATGTGGGTCACCTCGAGCACGATGCCGACGAGGGCGAAGACAAAATAGCCAAAAAAGCCCGTCTTGAGCAGATGGAGCCCATGGAGGTGGTGCAATATTACCTCAACCGCTACCACAAAAGCATGGAAGCACTCAATGTGTTGCCTCCTTCGATAGAGCCGCACGCTTCGGGCCACATCATTGAGCAGATCGAGTTCGTCAAAAAAATCCTTGACTCCGGCTTTGCCTACGAAAGCCAAGGCTCGGTATATTTTGATGTGGAGAAATACAACAAAAAATATCATTACGGCAAGTTGTCGGGACGCAATATCGAGGATTTGCTCGAAACGACGCGCGAACTCGACGGACAGAGCGAGAAACGCCGTTCGCTCGACTTTGCTTTGTGGAAAAAGGCCCAGCCCGAACACATCATGCGCTGGTCCTCGCCTTGGAGCGACGGTTTCCCCGGTTGGCACCTCGAGTGTTCGACCATGGGTACCAAATACCTTGGCGAAGAATTTGACATCCACGGTGGCGGCATGGACTTGCTTTTCCCCCACCATGAGTGTGAAATTGCCCAATCTACGGCTGCATTGGGTCACGAAACCGTTCATTACTGGATGCACAACAACATGATTACCATCGACGGCAAAAAGATGGGCAAGTCGTTGGGCAACTTTATCACGCTCGATGAGTTTTTCAACGGCACGTCGCACAAAGATGCCAATGGCAAGGAACTGATCGAGCAAGTCTATTCGCCGATGACGATTCGCTTCTTTATCCTGCAGGCGCACTACCGCAGCACGGTCGATTTCTCGAACGAGGCTTTGCAAGCGTCCGAAAAAGGCCTTTCGCGTTTGCTCGAGGCGTATGGACGTCTGCAAAAATTGCAGCCTGCAGCCACCTCGACCGTTGATGTAAAAGGTTTGCGCGAGCGTTGCGAAGAGGCAATGAACGACGACTTGAACACGCCGGTGGTTATCGCACATCTCTTTGAGGCGGGCAAAGCCATCAATACGGTTGCCGATGGCAAAGGCACCATCAGTGCGCAAGACTTGGCCGAACTCAAGGAAACTTTCAAGGTGATGGTCGAAGACGTGTTGGGTATCAAAACGGATGCCGAAGCCGGTGCTGGAGCAGATGCCTATAAAAAAGCCGTTGATTTGCTGCTCGAACTGCGTTTGCAAGCCAAGCAGAACAAAGACTGGGCGACTTCCGACAAGATTCGCAATGAACTGACCGCCCTCGGATTCTCAATCAAAGATACGAAAGATGGGTTCGAATGGTCATTATAATCCAATCAGCAGACGCATTGCGCTGTTGCTGCCCCTCTTGTTTCTGATGGGCTGGTATGCATGTGCACGCTCGTACAAGAATGCGCGCAAAGTCTCAAAACCGAAAATAGAGGAGGCGCAACCAGTCGAATCGGTCATTGTCGAGCAACTGACATCCGATGCGCAGGCAGTTCAGAACGGAGATCCTCAGACAGTTATCCAATCCGGCGAAGCAAAAAACTCCGACAAGGCCGATTTGCGAAATAACCCCTCAAAAGTGGGCAGATTGCTCGATTTTGCCCGTACGTTGTTGGGCAAGCCTTATAAGTATGGTGGAGAAACGCCGGCAGGTTTCGATTGTTCGGGGTACACATCGTATGTTTTTCGCGAATTTGGAGTCAAGTTGCCGCACAGTTCTTCGATGCAGTACGATGCGGTGAAGGAACGTGTCAAGCGCAAGGATCTGCAGACGGGCGATTTGGTTTTTTATGCAGGGCGGGCCGGAGGTTCGGATATCAATCATGTCGGCATTGTCACCTATGTCGATGACAACGATTTTGAATTCATCCACGCCGCCTCGACCGGAATTGTCATTTCCAAGAACTCGCAGCAATATTACGCCGATCGCTACATTGGGGCTGCCCGTGTGAAATTGGATTAAGGTTTTGTACACTTTTTTTTCAAAAACCTTTTGAGGTTTGTTTTTTTGTTGTAATTTTGCCGCTGAAATTCTTGGCGCATTCGTCTAGGGGTCTAGGACGCCGCCCTCTCACGGCGGAAACCCGGGTTCGAATCCCGGATGCGCTACTTGTTTTGGGGCTGACTTGAATGGTCAACCCCTTTTGTTTGCGTACACAACCGGGGTGAGGTAATCGATTTTAGGTAAAGATATCTTAATTATTTGCCCGTAAATAAAGGTTTTCACCCCAATTTTTAATAAAAATATTCAAAAATATTGCTCAAAAGGGCTTTTTTTTTGAAAAAGATGTGTGTTTTGAAAAAAATATCTATATCTTTGTGATGTGTTTCGATTTTGCGAAATAGGCGTTTTTGCGCCCTTTCCAAAGGAGAGTCACACTAAACCTTAAAATTAAAGGATTGCTTTTTACTAATTATTAATAACAAAATATGATGAAAAAATCATTGTCTGTATTAGCAGCTCTTCTGCTAAGTTCCCTGGCCGTTATGGCACAGAAGCAGGCTACAGGTGTCGTGACATTGTCTGACGAAGACGATGACCCTGCAGTCGGTGCTTATGT
>JAGACJ010000005.1 GCA_017614195.1 Paludibacteraceae bacterium | reverse complement strand
TGTGTTGTACCTTATCAGCATCCTCGATGCGTTTGTCGATGCGCAGATGCACAATTACGATGTGGGACCTGATTTGTCGATGAAAGTGGGGCCGGCGGTGCTGCCCCCCACACAAAATAATGAATTGAGCGCCTCGGTGGGAGTGCGCTGTAAAATCTCTTTTTGATGAAAAAGAACCTGATCATATCCATGGCCCTTGCGGCCTTTGCCATGTCTGCCGCTGCAGACGAATCCCGTAGTGCGTTAATCTCCAATGCCCTGGCTGTTCCCGACAGTGTGGCCGAAGAGTTTATGTCGATCGAGCCGGCCAGTGACGAGGAAATGCTCGAAGTGACCGACACCTTCGCCACGACGGTCTTCGATTCGCGTCTCGAAGAACAGTACTGGCACTGGCAGTTGCAGATGGCCGAGTATCCGCCATGCGACGAGGACTCGACCTTTACGCTCTTTCTGACCAAAGAAGATTACATCCGTCGCCTCTCGGCTTTGCCGAATGTGATTGAGATGCCTTACAACCAGGTGGTGGAGTCGTACATTCTGATGTATGCCAAAAAACGCCGCAAACAGGTGTCGTACATGCTGGGGCTGAGCCACTATTACTTCCCCTTGTTTGAAGAGGCGCTCGAAGCGGCCGGGATGCCGATCGAACTCAAGTACCTGCCGGTGATTGAGTCGGCGCTCAATCCGCAGGCCTTCTCGCGTGTGGGTGCCGCCGGACTGTGGCAGTTTATGCCGGGAACCGGCAAACTCTACGGGCTCGAAAACAACAGCCTGGTGGACGAACGCCGCGACCCCGTGAAGGCGACCAAGGCGGCAGTCCGCTACCTCAACGACCTGTACACCATTTATCAGGACTGGCTGCTGGTGATTGCCGCCTACAACTGCGGTCCAGGTAATGTCAACAAGGCCATTCGCCGGGCCAACACCAAAAAGGACTATTGGGCGATTTACAACTACCTGCCCCGCGAAACCCGCGGCTATGTGCCGGCCTTTATCGCCGCCAACTACATTATGACCTACGCGGCGGATTACAAGATTTGTCCGGCGCAGGTACCCATTACCCCGGCTGTCGATACGCTGATGGTGACCGACCGCGTGCATTTCAGCCAGCTTTCCGAAAAATTAGGGGTGCCGGTCGAGCAGTTGCGCCTGCTCAACCCCCAGTACAAGCACGACATGGTGCCGGGCAACATTAAACCTTACCCGTTGCGCATGCCTACGTTGGCGGCTTATGCCTACCTCGAAAGCAAGGATTCGATTATCGCATATAAAAAAGAATTGGTCGAGCAACGCCTCGAAACCGACATCAAACGCGGATACAACTCTTCGTACTACAGTGGCGACGCCCGCATCCACAAAGTGCGTTCGGGCGAGAACCTGAGCGTGATTGCCAAACGCTACGGTGTGTCGGTCAAGAACCTGCGCCAATGGAACGGCTTGCGCTCCGACAACTTGCGCGTCGGACAGCGCCTCAAGGTGTCGCGTCCGCAGTCGGGTAGTTCCAGCCAGACAGCATCTGCGTCGACTTCGAATTCCACCTCTGCTCAAAAAAGTACCACGACCAGCACTTCAACTACCAGTACCACGACTTCGGCTCAACCAACGGCAAAAGCCGAAGAATCTGGCGAGGTGTACAAAGTGCGTTCGGGCGACAACTTGTGGACCATTTCGCGCCGCTATGGCGTTACGGTCGAGGCCATCCGTCAGGTCAACGCCCCCAAGAAACTCGATGTGCTCAGCGTCGGACAAGTAATCAAGCTGCCTAAAAGATAACAAGCGATGAATCGAGTCGCCAAACATACACTGCGTTTTGCTGCTGTGCTGGCGGTAATCGTCCTTGCTGTCGTCTTGTTGGTATCGCCCGTTGCCACATGGCTGGTCAACCGTTATGGAGAGCAATGGACAGGCCGCCAGATAGAGGTTGAATCGGTCAGTGTCAATGTTTTTGCCGGAACGGTTAAGGCCCGCAATCTCAATGTTAGTGAGTCGGTGCCCGATGACGGGCGGTTTATCCATGTGGGGCGGCTTTATGCCGATTTGCGCATGACGGCGCTGCTTCAAAAAACAATCAAGCTCGACTCTTTATATTTCGGTCACTTTTTCGTGCGCATCGATCAGGACTCCGACCGTTTCAATTTTACGGATTTGATTGAGCGTTTTGCTTCGTCCGACACCATTCAGGACGAAACCGAATCCGCTGCCGATACGACCAAATCCGGTTGGGGGGTCATTCTTTCGCATATCAAGTTCGAAAACAGTGCCGTACATTACCGCGACATTCCTTTGTCCGCGCGTTTCGATTTGAAAGACATTTCACTTTATATTCCCGAAATCAATCTGTCGACGATGCGGACCATGATGGGGCTCGATTTTGAGTTTGAAGAAGGAGGAACCTTTGGTACACAGCTGGTCTACGACGATGCGACGCACAACTATGACTTGCAATTGTGGGTCAACCAAGTGCCGTTGACATACGGGTTGCCGTACATGCGCCAATATCTGTATGCCGATTCGGTACAGGGTACTATTTCGACCGAGTTGCGTATCTTGGGCAATACCGACCACTTGATTCAGCTGGATTTGTCGGGTAAGGTGAACGGTCACGACTGGGCTTTGTATTCGAACGATTCGTTGCCCATCATACAGTTCGACAGTGTCGAAGTGGCTTTGCGCGGAATCAATTTGTCGAATAAAGAACTGAAAATGGGCAATCTGGCACTCTCGGGGTTGCAGACGTCATACACCCTGTTTGATGACAGCACCACGAATTGGAGTCGCATTGTCTTGCCCGACGATGACGAGTGGGTGGCAGCCGACAGTTCGGATCTCGGCAATATGCCAGAAGAGGAGCTGATGGAGGCCGAAATTGATGTCGAGGCGTTCCCCGAAGATTCGATCCCGTGGCATTTGGTTGTAGACCGTATGGCCATCAGTCATGTGGCACTGAATTATGCCGATTCGACCATGTCGCCGGCATTTCGATATGGTGTGTCCGACCTGACGGTCGACGTGCGCAACTTTGATACTGATAAGATCAATACGGCCAATGTGCTGGCGCGTTTGCAGCAAAAAGGGGCACTCAAACTCAAATGGCGGGGTAAGGTGCGCGATATGCTCAACCAATATGTCTCGCTATCGGTGTCCAATGTCGCGTTGAGCGATTTTTCGCCGTTCACACTATTCTATACCGGGTTTCCGCTTAACGGCGGAACGCTGTCGGTCAACAGCGAGGTGACAATCTCCAACGGACAGCTGCAGGGAGATAACAGTTTGGAACTATTCCATCCGCAGGCCGGTGTCAAAGACAAAGAACGTAAACCGGTGTACAATATTCCCCTTAAAACAGTGCTTTATCTGGTGACTGATTCAAAAGGCCGGATGCAAATGGATTTGCCGGTTTCGGGAAATGTCGAAGCTCCGAACTTTTCGTATAAGAAACTGGTAGTCAAAACCTTGATGAATGCGCTCGGACGTATTGCTGCCTCTCCGTTCAATGCCATGGCAAAGTCGTTGCGCGCCAGGCAAAACGACCTGCCAGATGTTATGGAAGTCGATCTGACACAAAAGGAACTGAATGCACGGCAATATGCGTTTTTGGATGCCTTGGCACAGATGTGGCGAGAGCACGACCGTCTAAACATCGGACTCAGCCTCCAATCCGATATCGAAACCGAAAAACAGACGTGGGCAAAACGCCAGTTGCAAATGGCCTGGTACCGAAGACAACATCCCGACATCACCGAAGAAGACTTGCAGTACATGAACCTGTCGGTCATCTATGACCAGAACATCAATGACAAGGCGGTTAAAAAATATGTGGAGCAGGAGGTGGCACTGCTCGGTCACAAGAAAATCAAAAACTACAGTCAGGCTATTTGGACACTATATGGCACCGAAGCGATGCAAGCCATGCAGCGGGCGCAACAAAATATGCACCAAATGGTGAACGACTATCTTGTGCGGGTGCTTTCGGTACCAGAGAACAAGCTGTCTGTTACGACTGATGAAAATGCTGATGCCGGCAAAACGGCCTATCATGTCGTGATGTTGATACCCGATGACGAAACGGCGGAAGATGGCCTGGCTGATGAATAGGAAGAAAACTTGCATTGGAAATGATGAACCGTTTTCACGAACATTATGAGTTGATCCGGGTTGTCGGGTGCGGTGGCCTGAGCGAAGTGTGGCTGACTCGCGATCTGTATACCCAAATGGAGGTGGTGGTCAAACGGTTTACAGGCTTTAAAAATGCCACTGCAGAAGAACTTTCCTGCCTGTCTGCCGAAATCCGCAATGTATATCAGTTGCAGCATAGCAGTCTGCTCAAGGCGCATCATTTCGATGTATGTGACGGAGTGCCATACGTGGTGATGCCTTATTGCAAGCAGGGCAATTGCCGTTCACTCCCGATTCCGTGGCCCGAAAACCGATTGTGGCGTTTGTTGTACGATGTGGCGGCTGGGTTGGACTATCTGCACGGGCATGGGGTGGTGCACTGCGATATCAAGCCCGACAATCTGCTGGTTGGCGACGATGGTGGCTTCTTGATTACCGACTTTGGGTTTTCGGCGCATGCCGACCTCTTGCACGACAGCGGTTTCGTTTCGCCGTCGAATCTTGTTTCGAAGGGTGGTACGATGGCATATATGGCGCCTGAGCGTTACTCGGCTTCGCGCGAAGTGGTGCCTGCCTCCGACGTGTGGGCGCTTGGCGCTACGATTTACGAGATGATGACTGGGCGTCAGGCCTTTGCCGGGACTTCGTTCAGTGGCGGTTTGTTGCAAAAAAACGGCGAGGATATGCCAGCATTTCCCACAGAATATTCGTCGCAGTTGGTCGGATGTGTGTCTTCGATGCTCTCTTTGGATCCTGGAGACCGGCCGGCCGCGGCAGACTTGGTCAGTCTTGCCAAACGGCATTTGCCTGATTCTGCTGTCTCTTCCCGTCGCAAGCGTCGTATCACACGTCTGTTGGTTTTGGCGGGTGTGCTGGTTGTCGTTGTCGCAAGTGTCGCATATTGGACATGGAAAAAATCGACGGTGCCTGTTGGAGACAAAGAGTG
>JAGACJ010000027.1 GCA_017614195.1 Paludibacteraceae bacterium | reverse complement strand
TCTTCGAAGAACGCACATAGACAAACGGCAAGCCCAAGGCATCGGCCACCATCGCCCCTTGTGCGATGGCCCCGGTCGCCACACCGGCAATCACTTCCACATCGGGATATTTTTCGAGAATCATGCGGGCCAGCTCCACTTTGACCAGACTACGCACCTCGGGGAACGACAAGGTTTTGCGGTTGTCACAATAAATGGGCGAATACCAACCCGAAGCCCAGGTAAAGGGTTTGGACGGTTGCAGTTTCACGGCCTTCACCGCCAACAGGCGGCCAGCCACCAAGCTTTCTACAGACTGATTCATTTTGGTAGGTTTTATAGATTGTTTCTTATTTGACTTTTCCTTGCAACTGGTCGTCGGAGAACTGCTGCCAACGCCGAATCAGCGCAGCAAAATCCTCCGGCCACGAAGATTCGAAAAACAGACGCTCACCCGAACGCGGATGCGTAAAGCCCAGGGTCTTGGCATGCAGGGCCTGCCGCGGACAGCAGGCGAAACAGGCTTCGACAAACTGGCGGTACGCCGCAGTCGGCACCCCTTTCAAAATCCGGTCGCCGCCATAGCGCGCGTCGTTGAAGAGCGGATGCCCCAACGAGCTCAGATGCACCCGGATCTGGTGGGTACGCCCCGTTTCGAGCTTGCACTCGACCAGACTGACATAGGCATAGCGCAATAGCGTCTTGTAGTGCGTCACCGCATGTTTGCCTAGGCTCTCGTCTTCGACCACCGCCATCTGCAGGCGGTCTTTGGGGTTGCGTCCGATATAGCCCTCGACCGTACCCGCCGGGTCGGTATAGCCCCACACCAGGGCATTGTACAGCCGGTCGGTCGTTTTTTCGTAAAACTGTTTGCCCAGAAACATCTTGGCATAATCGTTCTTGGCTACCACCAGCAAGCCCGACGTGTCCTTGTCGATACGGTGTACCAGCCCCAGGCGCGGGTCGTTGGCCTGAAACGAGCGGTCGCCGCTAAAATGCCAGGCCAGGGCGTTGAGCAGGGTCCCGTTAAAGTTGCCGTGTCCGGGATGCACCACCATACCGGCGGGTTTGTTGACCACCAGCAGGTCTTCGTCTTCAAATACAATGTCGAGCGGGATATTTTCCGCCACAATGTCGGTATCACGTGGAGGATAGTCCATCACCACGGTCACCACATCGTTGGGTCGTACGCGGTAGTTAGACTTCACCGCTTTGCCGTTGGCCAGGATATTGCCTGCCTCGGCGGCCGACTGCACTTTGGTGCGCGAAGCGTTTTCAAGCCGGTCGGTCAAGAATTTGTCTATTCTGACCGCACTCTGCCCCGGGTCTGCCACAAAACGATAATGCTCGAATTGCTCCTGCAAACCGTCCTCGTTCAACTCTTCTTGCTGAAAAACGTCTTCGGCCATCTATCTTAAAAATTGATTTTACTTTCGATTTCGTCACCCAATTGGTCGCGCAGTTCCGGGTGGTTCATGTAATAAACCTCCTCATTGTCGGTCGTACCGGCACCCACGTTGAGCCGCACGGGCGAGCCTACCGGCAAACGGTCGCCATGGCCGATTTTGCGGCCATTGCTTTCGGCCGACAAAACCAGGTCTTTGTACTTCGAGGCACAATAGACCACATCGGCGACCACCAATTCCGCACCTTCGACAGCCACACGGGCCTGACGCAGAGACAGATCCTCCAAATCAGGAACCACGACCAAAGGACGATTGATCGAGTTTATGCTTACATAAATCTTACGACCATGTTTGACCAACTCGCCAGGTTTGGGATTTTGCTCAACCACCGTCCCCGGTTTTGCCGTACGGCTGTACACCGAGTCGTAAACCGACAAGGACAATTGATGCGACGCCAATGCGGAAGTAGCTTCCGAAAGGCTTAGTCCTTGCAAGTCGGGAACCACTTCCGACTCACCGTGACGGGTATAGACATCGAGCCACCAAAACAGTCCGAAGACCAACAGACATGCGACCACCAACACAAACAACAGGTGTTTTAGAAAACGATGACGCTTGAAAAAATCGATTATTTTCATACCATCTCCAAATTATTGCAAAGATAACATAACTTTACCGAAGTTAAGACTTTTCGGGGAAAATATTACTACCTGTTCTGACACAAAAAAAGGAAGACGAATCCGTCTTCCTTTCAACTTCACCTATGTTATGGTGATTATCTTCTAACTGCAGCTTCGTCAGATACGGTCAGTTTCTTGCGACCTTTTGCACGACGGGCAGCCAACACGCGACGGCCGTTGGCAGTAGCCATTCTTTCACGGAAGCCGTGTTTGTTTGCTCTTTTTCTGTTCGAGGGTTGGAATGTACGTTTCATATCTTATTAATTTTATTATTTTCGCCAAATCGGACTGCAAAGGTAAGCACTTTTTCATTAACTACAAAAAAATCGGGCTTTTTTTCGTAAAATATTCAAAGATTCGGGTTTTGTTGTGTACAAGAGAAATCGAAAATGAAAATCAAGAGTCATCGTTCTTTTGGTAACAGCACACAAATAAACTATCTTTGCACTACAATCACAACAAAAAACCATTTATTATGAAAAAAATCCTATTAGCGTGTGTATGTTCAATCGGACTGTTTTCCATTACACAGGCAGCCGAAACCGAGCTATTCGGTCCAAACGTACACCTTTACACCCCGTCCGACGATCCGGCGGCAATCGCCAACGAAATCAAAGACATCGCCTCGCGCATGCGCCCCGGGCAATTCAGCGACGAGCGCCACGCCATTCTTTTTATGCCAGGCGACTACACTGCCGTCGGCACCATCGAAGTGGGCTACTACACACACCTGGCCGGACTGGGACAGCACCCGAACGACGTGTTGCTCGACAACATATCCACCCCCACCGCTTTTGCGCCGAGCAAAAACGTACTCTGCAATTTTTGGAGAACAGCCGAAAACTTCAGGGTAAACAAAAGCGACAGGCTACCCTTGGAATGGGCCGTATCACAGGCAGCGCCGATTCGTCGGGTGATTTCGGAACGCCGCGTCATGTACGACATGGGAGGCATGGCCAGCGGTGGATTTACCGCCGACTGCATATTCCTTGAGGCCGCCGGCTCCAAAACCCAGCAACAGTGGTACACACGCAATTCCCACATTGAAAAAGGCTCTGACGGAATTAACCCAGGAGGATGGAACTACGCCTACCAAGGAGTTACTTTCGGACCGAGAGCCAACCTCAAGAACAACAGCGACAACTGGTCGGTTTCGCGCAAAAACATGGGTTGGGGCAACGTAAGCCGCGAAGAGTTGACCCCTGTCATTCGCGAAAAGCCCTATCTGTTTGTCAACGGCAAAGGTGAGTTCAAGGTATTTAAACCGGCATTGCGCCGCGATTGCAAAGGGCCTTCATATACACAAAGCACCAATAGCGAAGGCATTGTCCTCGACTTGGTTCAAGACTTCTTTATCGCCAAACCTGGCGTATCCGCCCAAGCGTTAAACAAGGCACTCGAACAAGGGAAGCATCTGTTTTTCACCCCCGGTCTTTACGAATTGGAAGAGCCACTTGTCATTACGAACAGCAGTACAATTGTAATGGGCATCGGGCTGGCTACGCTGATTCCGGCCAAAGGCAACATTGAGGCGGCAATCACGGTCGAAGATGACGTAGACGATGTTACCATCTGCTCGCTCATGTTTGACGCACGCTACGACTCAAAATGGCTGCTACGCACCGGCAGCGCAGAGCGAGGACCGCGTCTGGCCTGCCCCGCCGACCCCATGTTGCTCGCCGACTTATTTTTCCGTGTAGGAGGTGTGGTGGAGACACCAACCAATGTTGAGATAATGGCCGAAATCAACACCAACCGTGCCATCTGCGACCATTTTTGGCTATGGCGCGCCGACCACGGCAAAGGGGTCGGCTGGACGCAGAACACCTGCCGCAACGGATTGGTAGTCAACGGAAACGGAGTAACCACCTACGGCCTTTGCAACGAACACACCCAAGAGTACCAGACAGTATGGAACGGCGAATGGGGCCACTGTTTCTTCTACCAGAGCGAAACGCCCTACGACATGCAGCGTCAGTCGGACTACATGAGCCATGGCGGCACGGTATTCGGATACGCCTCTTATAAGGTGGGCGATCATGTAAAAGAGCATTATGCCTCGATGATGGGCATCTACGACGTGTTCACCAAAACAGGCGGTGCAAAAATTGTAGCCGAAAACTCCATTGAGGTACCCGACCGCGAAGGCGTACATATCCACCATGCCTGCAACTTCGGCATTTCGAGATTTGGTGGCGGCTTCAACTACCTGATTAACGGACAGGTCCCCTCCACCCAATTCAAAAAAGGACGTTACTACATCATTGATTACGGCAAAGATTTGCCCGACGACGAGTAGAGACGCGATTAATCGCGTCTCCACAGCATGCAAAAAGAATCCCCCGAAAGAAATTGACATGACCCCCGAAAGTTAGACAAAAAACTTTCGGGGGTTTGTTATGAAACACAGTATTGAAGACCGACTACGTTTTTGCAAAATGATAGAAGATGGCTACAGCATCAAATCTATCAGCAGGGATTACGGAATTGATCTAAAAGATCTTTCCGCCTTATGGATCAAGTATCAACACGAAGGCCCGTTGGGCCTAAAGAAGAAACGATATGCTCGCACAGATGGCCTCCTAAGGGAGACTGTTGTTCGAGATATTGCAGATAATTGCCTAACTTTGCCAGAGGCGGCTGTAAAGTATGATGTAAGCATAAGTCGGATAAAGGCATGGAACAGGATAGCCAGA
>JAGACJ010000026.1 GCA_017614195.1 Paludibacteraceae bacterium | reverse complement strand
TTGGAGGTAGCCTGCGTGTTTGTCGGCATTTTCGCCACGATGACGCCCGCGCTGATGTACCTTGGCAATATGAAGGAAAGCATTCAAGCCGTACTTAGCCAGCCGTGGCAATACGTTTATTGTACGGGTGTATTGTCGGCCTTCCTCGATAACGCCCCCACCGCCATGGTATTCAACTCGATGGCTCCCAACGGCGACATTGCCGGTTTGGCCAACGACGCTTACCTGAAAGCCATTTCGATGGGTGCTGTATTCTTCGGTGCATTGACCTATATCGGCAACGGACCTAACTTTATGGTAAAATCTATCGCCGAGCAGAACAAGATCGACATGCCGTCGTTCTTCGGTTACATGATTAAGTTCTCGCTCATCATCCTGTTGCCCATTTACATCATAACGCAATTAATTTTCATCTGATATGGAACTCACCCAACTGACTGCCATCACCCCGATTGACGGCCGCTATCGCGGCAAAGTCGAATGTTTGGCCGACTATTATTCGGAATACGCGCTTATCAAATATCGTGTCCGCGTTGAAATTGAGTACTTCATTGCTTTGTGCGAATTGCCATTGCCGCAACTCAAGGGCGTCAACGCCAAAAAATTTGACGCTTTGCGTGACATTTACCGCAACTTCAGCATTGCAGACGCACAAACGGTCAAGGACACCGAAAAAGTGACCAATCACGATGTTAAAGCTGTCGAATACTTCATCAAGGGCAAGTTCGACGAAATGGGATTGGAATCTTTCAAAGAATTCATCCACTTCGGACTGACCTCGCAAGACATCAACAACACCTCTATTCCCTTGGCTATCAAGGAAAGTTTGGAAAATGTATATTACCCTGCCGTTCAAACGTTGATTGACAAGCTCAACGCCGATGCCGAGGCTTGGAAAAACATTCCGATGTTGGCCAAAACACACGGGCAACCGGCATCACCAACCCGTTTGGGTAAGGAAATCAAAGTGTTTGCCTCGCGTCTTGAGGCTCAATTGGCTTTACTGAAAGCCACTCCGATAAGTGCAAAATTCGGCGGTGCCACCGGTAACTACAACGCCCACCACGTGGCTTATCCCAACCAAGACTGGAAAGCATTCGGCAACAATTTTGTAAGCAAGTACCTCGGTTTGCAGCGCGAGCAATGGACCACGCAGATTTCGAACTACGACAACCTTGCCGCCCTGCTCGACGGTCTCAAACGAATCAACACCATTGTGATTGACTTGGACCGCGACTTCTGGACCTACATTTCGATGGAATACTTCAAACAGACCATCAAAGCCGGCGAGGTGGGTTCTTCGGCTATGCCGCACAAAGTGAACCCTATTGATTTCGAAAACTCCGAAGGCAACATGGGTATCTCAACCGCTATTTTGGAGCACTTGGCACACAAACTGCCGGTATCGCGTCTGCAACGCGACTTGACCGACTCGACGGTTATCCGCAATGTCGGAGTGCCTCTTGGACACAGTTTGCTGGCCATCAGCAGCACCATGAAAGGTTTGGGCAAACTGATTCTCAACGAACCAGTACTCAAAACCGACTTGGAAAGCTGTTGGAGCGTAGTTGCCGAAGCCATCCAAACGATTCTGCGTCGCGAAGGCTATCCCAAGCCTTACGAAACGCTCAAGGCGCTGACCCGCACCAACAGTACGGTGACCGAACAGTCAATCCACGAGTTCATTCAAGGATTGAACGTGTCGGATGCCGTAAAACAAGAATTGATGCAAATCACCCCGTACAACTACACGGGTATGTAATTTCAAGCCACAGTCAAAGCACTCGTTTTGACTGTGGCGTTTTTATACAGACTTACGCGAATGAAAAACAAATTCATCACCATACTGCTCCGTTTTGTACCTGCCTACAAATCACAGGTCGCCGGTGTCGTCTTCTTTAGTCTGCTATCGACGGTGCTCAGTTTGTTTTCGTTCGCCATGATTGTACCGATTCTCGAGATTCTCTTCGACATCGCGCAACCTGTCACCGAAATGCCGGCCTACACAGGTGTAGCACATTTGTTCAATTACCTCAAAGCCTGTATGTCCTATTATGTCACCATTTTTATGGTTGAATACGGCAAAATCACGGCTTTGGCATTATTGAGCGTCGCCTTGGTGGTGATGACATTTCTCAAAGTCATTACCTTCTACTTGAGTTCGATGTTCATGGCATACACACAAACCGGTGTGGTACGCGATTTGCGCAACACGATTCTCGACAAAACCCTTACCCTGCCTATCGGTTTCTTCACCGAAGAGCGCAAAGGCGACATCATGTCGCGTATCAGCGTGGATGTGGCAGACGTCGAGGCGTCGATTATGGGATCGCTCGACATGCTGGTCAAAAACCCGCTGGTCATTTTGGTATATCTGGTCGTGCTGGTGGCTGTCAGCTGGGAATTGTCGCTTTTTGTGCTGATTCTGCTACCTGTAGCCGGTCTGTTGATGGGGGGCGTCGGCAAAAACCTCAAGAAAGACTCGCTCGAAGTTGGACAGGAACAAGGCGCATTGACCTCGCAACTCGAAGAAATGCTTGGCGGATTGCGGATTATCAAGGCATTCAATGCCGAACAACGCATTGCCAACAGATTCCACGATCAGACCAACCGGATTCGCGAAGCCATTTTGCGGGTGGTGAAACGCCAATATCTGGCACACCCCATGAGTGAGTTTCTCGGTACCATGATTATTGCCATCGTGGTTTGCTACGGCGGATGGCTGATTCTCGAATCGCACAGCGGATTGCAAGCGTCCGTATTCATTTATTACATTCTGATTTTCTACAGCATCATCAACCCGATCAAAGAGTTGTCGCGCGCTGGTTACAACGTTCGCAAAGGCATGGCTTCGCTCGAACGTATCGACAAGATTTTGAGTGCCAAAAATCCATTGGCGCAAAACGATACCCCTAACCACATCGATTCGTTCAAAAGTGCCATCACCTACAAACACGTAAGTTTCAAATACAAAAACGATTGGGTGCTACGCGACATCAACCTCGAAGTGCCGCATGGCAAGACGATTGCACTGGTAGGCCAGTCTGGTAGCGGTAAATCCACCTTAGTCGATTTGCTTCCCCGCTTCTGGGACGCACAAGAAGGCGAGATCCTAATTGACGGAATCAATATTAAAACACTGCCGCTAAAGGAGTTACGCGCACTCATGGGCAATGTTAACCAAGAGGCCATCTTGTTTAACGACTCCTTTTTCAACAACATTGCGTTCGGAGTCAAAAACGCCACGCTCGAAGAAGTGACGGCAGCCGCAAAAATCGCCAATGCGCACGATTTCATCATGGCAACCGAGCAAGGATATGACAGCAACATCGGCGACCGAGGTTGCAAACTGTCGGGCGGCCAACGCCAACGTATCAGCATTGCCCGCGCCATTCTCAAGAACCCGCCCATCCTGATTTTGGACGAAGCCACCTCAGCACTCGACACAGAATCCGAAAAATTAGTGCAGGAAGCGCTTGAAAATCTAATGCGCAACCGCACCACCATCGTCATCGCCCACCGGCTCTCGACCGTACGAAACGCCGATGAAATCTGCGTTTTGGACGAAGGCCGCATTGTAGAACGCGGCACACACGAATCGCTCATCGCACAACACGGATTGTACGACAAACTGCAAAAGAACCAACAATTAGACTGATTGTATCAACCGTAGGTACAGTTCAGGATCTTGCTCCAAGGCATTTCCGATAACGACCAAGTCGGCACCGGCCTTCCATGCAGACTGCACCTCTTCGGCACTGCGCAACCCGCCGCCAACAATAATCGGAACCGACACGGCCTGCCGAACCGCTTTAACCATCGATATGGGTACGGGATGTTTTGCACCGCTTCCGCCTTCGAGATAAATGGCTTGCAGCCCAAGCAATTCGCCAGCCAGAGCCGTCGAAACGGCCAGTTCTATGGCATCGCGGCCTATCGGTTCGGTATGGCTCACGCGTTGGACTGCTGTTTCGCCACCACTTTCAATAAGCATATACCCTACGGGAATCACCTCCATCCCTGACGATTTTACCACCTTGGCCGCTTTTACCTGCTGACCAATCAACCACTCGGGATTGCGTCCCGAAATCAGCGACAAAAAGAAGATTCCATCGGCTGATGCGGTAAATTGCGAGGCATTGCCGGGAAATAAGATTACCGGAACCCCCACGCGTTCGCGCAAATCATTCACAAACGAGTCGGATATGGAGGTTGAAGTACTGCCTCCCACTAAAATCATCGTAGGAGGCAGTTGAGACATCAAGTCGGTTAGTCGGTTGGTTTTTTCTCCGATTTTATCGGGGTCAACCAATACGGCCAGACCTTTTGATATGCCGTTAAGCAAAGGCATTTTATCGTTTTATGTTACGCAATACAAACGCCGAACGCGACGGAATGTAAAGTTTGATCCAGCCCTTTTCGGTTTCGCCTTCGGCTGGCAATGTAAAGTGATGCACTTTTTCATCGCCCAGTCCAAATCCGCCGTATTTGGGAGAGTCTGTATTGAGGACTTCCTCATACTCACCTTTTTCGACCAAAATACCATAATCGGTATACGATTTGTTGGGATGGAAATTAAAGACAAACAACAAATCCTCACGACCGTAGCACAATACTTGGTCGCCCGAGTTGTCGAGATATTTGTAGAGCAATGTCGATTGGTAATGGGGTTTTGAGGTTATCAAATGTACCATATCTCGGTCAAATGCCGCCAAATTCTCATACAGACAGTCTTTGCGGTCAACCAAGTCCCACTGGCGGCGGGCATATTTGTACGACCAGCCGTTGCCCTCGCGCGGGAAATCAATCCACTCGGGATGTCCGAACTCGTTGCCCATAAAGTTGAGGTAACCGCCATTGATGGTCGATGCGGTAATCAGGCGGATCATTTTGTGCAAAGCCAAGCCACGATCGACCATGTAAGTGGTGTTTCCCTTTTGCATGTGCCAATACATTTCGGCATCTATCAGTCTGAAAATGATAGTCTTGTCACCAACCAACGCTTGATCGTGACTTTCGGCATAACTAATCGTCTTTTCATCGTAGCGACGATTGGTCAGTTCCCAATACAGGTGACCGGGTTTCCAGTTTTCATCGGGGATTTCCTTGATGTATTTGATCCACAAATCAGGAATGCCCATGGCCATACGGTAGTCGAAGCCCAAACCGCCGTCTTCGTACTTGCTTGCCAATCCGGGCATACCGCTCATTTCCTCGGCAATGGTGATGGCATCGGGATTTACCTCATGAATCAGCAAGTTCGCCAATGTCAGGTAACAGATAGCGTCGCCATCCTGATTGCCGTTGTAATAGTCGCCATAACCACTAAATGCCTCGCCCAAACCGTGGCTGTAGTACAACATGGAGGTAACACCATCGAAACGGAATCCGTCGAAATGAAACTCTTCTAACCAATATTTACAGTTCGACAACAGGAAGTGCAGCACTTCGTTTTTGCCATAGTTGAAGCAAAGCGAGTCCCATGCCGGATGCTCGCGACGTCCCCCGTCGTGGAAATACTGATAACCTGTACCATCGAAACGTCCGAGCCCCTCCACCTCGTTTTTCACCGCGTGAGAATGGACAATATCCATAATCACCGCAATGCCCATGCCGTGTGCCTCGTCGATCAGCTGTTGCAACTCTTCGGGAGTGCCAAAGCGCGACGAGGGGGCAAAAAAACTCGATACATGGTAACCGAACGACCCGTAGTACGGGTGTTCCTGAATGGCCATGATTTGAATGCAGTTGTAACCGGCTTTTTGGATGCGTGGCAATACCAAACGCCTGAATTCATCGTAAGTTCCCACCTTTTCTTCTTGCGACGCCATGCCGATATGGCATTCGTATATCATCAAAGGTTCGGTATTGGGCTTGAAATTCTTATTCTTAAACGTATAACGCTTGGCAGGATTCCAAACTTGTGCCGAAAAAATCTTCGTTTCATCGTCTTGCACCACGCGACGACACCAGGCGGGAATACGTTCCCCTTCACCACCGTTCCACCGGACGATGAGTTTGTAGAGTTGTCCGTGCGACATGGCCTTTTCGGGGAAAACACCCTCAAACACACCGCCACCAATGGCTTTCAACTTGTATGCCTTGTCGGTTTTCCAGTCGTTAAAATCACCAATGATGTAAATTTCGGTAGCATTTGGTGCCCATTCACGGAACACCCATCCAGAATTGGTTTTGTGCAAACCGAAATAAAGGTAGCCGGAGGCAAATTCCGACAGCGTTTGCTTGTGGTTACGGGTCAATTCACCCCACTTGGAGGCCACATAGTCGTAGCGTCCTTGAATAGCGTTTTCGTAAGGTTCAAGCCAAGAGTCGTTCTGAATAATTTTCAATCTTGCCATAGGCTTTCTTATTAAAAATTCTGATGCTCGTGTCGCAACAGATCATTGATATTTTTGACTGGAGTAAAAGTCTTAACGGGAATATCCACAAAAATGGTGTTCCAATCGGCCATACATCCGTTCCACAAACCCGGATATTCCATCATAACCAGGTCGTTGCCCTCCACTGCCTTCTTGTGGCAGACAATGGCTTCGTCTTCGTTGGCGAACGCTTTCAAATTATAGGGTTTGCCTTTGTAATCGCGCAAGAAGCACACCATATCGACAGGATTGAAATGCGTTGATTGCTCAAATAGGTGTTTGAGGTTAGCATTCTCTGCAACTTGATAATATTCAATAATTTGTAAAGAAGAAGTGCCATCGGTATTGCGCACCCAGCAAGGCATACCGCCTTGTTCCTCTTCGTTGCGCACCATGCCGCACACACGCAAGGGACGATTGAGTTTCGAGCGCAAATAGGCATACTGTTCTTTACGACTCATACTCAATATCTTGTCGTGCTTCACATTCAACACATTCTCGACAAAGTTGATGATTTCGATGAGTTTGTCTTCGCTAACATCTTCCTTATCAATAAGTTTTATGTATTTGTTGATTGATTTCTGCGTATTAACCAACAAACCGCCTAACATCTTACGCGACTTGGCCACCAAAGGCTTGTCCTGGTCTATCGACACATTGTCGATGTTGTTGATAAACGCCACTTCGGCTTTCAAGTCACAGAAACTCGGGAATACCGTTCCATGACCTCCGCAATGGAAGCAAAAGGTACCGTCTTCATTGCGTAACCATTCATTTTGATCCGTTAAAATGAGCGAATCTGTAGCGTGGCTTTGCATCGGAAAGGCAAGGATAAAATTGAGTCCGAACTTTTTCTCTATCGGATAACGAAACTCCTCTGTATAATTCTGCACCGCCTCCCGATGTTCTTCGGCAACGGTAAAGCAAACGTTGACCACGCCGTCTTTGCGGCCGGACACCATGGCTGCCTCAATCAAATGCTCCTGAATCGGGGTACGGGTATTTTCAAATGAAAGGTAATAGTGGATGATTTTTTTGTGCAGGTACTTTTGCAAAGCGACAAAGCGTTTTGACTTGTCGGTATGGTATTTGAAAAGCGCTGTCGGCAACGAGCGGTAGTTCAAGCCCTCGTCGGTCAGCATCAGCGAAAGCACTTGCTTATAGCGGTTTTCTTCAAGCAGTTCCTCTATGGTCTTACCTGTTTTTTCGACACAAGTCTGGTCTAATTCGGCAAAAAACGCGAAACTGGGCAGATGTTTGAAGAAGTTCTTTTCGTAATTGGTCTGTGGCTCGTCATAATCCGCGTTCAAGAAGTTGAACAACTCGCGAAAAAAACGGTGAGCTGTTCCTGAAGCGGGAATGAAGTGACTGATACTTTTCCCTTTATCGAGATAACGATCCCAAGCATTAACATACAAATCCTGCTCCGCCACATTGAGAACAGTGATTCCGTCTTCAATGGCCGCTGTGCGCAACACTTTGGGTACAGGAGCTCCTTTGGTAAGGATTTTATATTGCTTCTCAACTGCTTCTGTACTGATTCCCCTGCTTTGCAGCAAGGCAATGTCGTCTTCAGTCAACCGAATTTCGTCTTTGGTCTTCATATTTCGTGCAAAAGTACACAATTTTGGCCAATCAGTCAAATATTAACCGCAAAATCAATCAACATTTACACACAAACAAACAGCAAAAAAGACTAACTTTGCCGACAGTATGAATTTCATGTCGGATTATAGGGCGTATTGCAAGCGTATTTTCGGATGCCGGGTGCAGAAAATTTCGGTAACCACTGGCGGAACGTGCCCTAACCGCGACGGCACGAAAGGAACTGGTGGCTGTATATTCTGCAATAATCAGAGTTTCACACCCCCCTATTGTCTTGACAAGCATAGTGTTAGCTCGCAAATAGAGGCCGGACTGCGATTCTTTGCCCACAAGCCCGACTACCAGAAATTCATTGCCTACTTTCAGGCATATAGCAACACCTATGGCGACACGGACCGGCTGATCAGTCTGTACGAAGAGGCGCTTTCGTTCGATCAAATCGCCGGCTTGGCCATCGGTACGCGACCCGACTGCATGGCGGACGACTTGCTCGACTACTTGTCCGAAAAAGCACGCGACACCTACATTTTGGTCGAATATGGTGTCGAAAGCACCCTCGACAGCACCCTCGACCGAATCAACCGCTGCCACCACTTCAACGATAGCGTCGAGGCCATTTTGAAGACTCACGAAGCCGGCATCCAAACGGCTGCCCACCTCATTTTGGGTCTTCCTGGCGAGACCCGCGATGACATTTTAGGGCATGCCGACAGAATCTCCGCGCTCCCTCTCGACCTGGTCAAACTGCATCAGCTTCAGATTATCAAGGGTACCCGTTTAGCCGATGAATACGCCAAAAATCCCCAATGCGTCAGGTTATATTCTGCCGACGAGTACATTGACTTGGCCATTGATTTCATTGAGCGCCTCCGCCCTGACATCACTGTCGAACGACTGGTGTCCCAGTCACCTGAAACTTGGAGAATTGCTCCCGATTGGCAACTCAAAAACTACGAATTCACCGACAAATTCCGTCGCCGTATGCGCGAACGCGGCACTTGTCAAGGACGTTGCTACACACCCGCCATAGGCAAATAAAGCCATTTTCTTCAAAAAAGGCGTCTTATCCGAAAACTAATCGTCAAAAATGTTGGTAAGCGTCATAAAAATGCGTAAATTTGCGCCTTAGTATTGTGAAGAAAGACAAAATATGCCACAAACATCCGCTCGCGGTCAAATCATGCCGCAATCGCCTATCCGCAAACTGGTTCCATTAGCCGACAAGGCCAAGGAACGCGGTGTGAAAGTCTATCACCTCAACATCGGACAGCCCGACCTGCAAACGCCCCAAGTCGCGCTCGATGCGGTACGCAAGATTGACCGCAAAATCTTGGAATACAGTCCTAGCGACGGCATCAAATCCCTGCGAGTACGCCTGACAGACTACTACAAACGGTTCAACATCAATGTAGAGCCGTCTGACATCATCGTTACCTCAGGTGGTTCCGAAGCCGTGAACTTCGCATTTATGGCCTGCCTCGACCCAGGCGACGAAATCATCGTTCCCGAGCCGGCATACGCCAACTACACGGCTTTCGCCATCAGTGCAGGAGCGGTCATCAAGCCGATTGTATCGACCATTGACGAGGGTTTCGCCTTGCCGAGCGTCGAAAAATTCGAGGAGCAAATCACTCCCCGCACCAAAGGTATTTTGATTTGCAACCCCAACAATCCCACAGGTTACCTCTACACCAAGGACGAAATGAACAAAATCCGTGACTTGGTCAAAAAATACGATTTGTATCTGTTTTCGGACGAGGTCTACCGTGAGTTCTGTTATACCGGAGCGCCATACATTTCGGCGTTCCATCTCAAAGGCATTGAGGAAAACGTCGTATTATTCGATTCCGTTTCGAAACGCTATAGCGAATGTGGCATTCGCGTAGGTGCGCTTGTATGCAAAAACAAAGCCGTCAAAGAAAGTGTGATGAAATTCTGCCAGGCCCGTCTGAGTCCCCCGTTGCTGGGTCAGATCGTAGCCGAAGCCTCTATTGATACGCCCGAAGAATACATGCTCGATATGTACAACGAATATGTAGAGCGCCGTAAGTTCTTGATTGACGGGTTGAACCGCATTCCGGGCGTTTATTCACCAATTCCGATGGATGCCTTCTACACCGTGGCACGTCTTCCGATTGATGATTGCGACCGTTTCTGCGCATGGCTGCTCTCCGACTTTCAGTACGAAGGACAAACCGTTATGCTGGCACCAGCTTCCGGTTTCTACACCATGAACACGATGGGCCGCAACGAGGTACGTTTGTCCTATACGCTGAAAAAGGAAGATTTGGCCAAAGCGCTGTTCGTTTTAGGAAAAGCCCTCGAAGTGTATCCGGGTAGAACGTTATGAATTTAGAATACTTCATTGCCAAAAGAATCCACTTCAAGCCGATTGACGAAAACGGTCAGAAACGGCGCGAAAGGCCGGCTGTGCGCATTGCCATTATCGGTATTGCCCTCGGTTTGGCCGTTATGATTATCGCCATCGGCGTGGTAACAGGGTTCAAGCAAGAAGTACGCGACAAAGTCATAGGATTCGGCTCGCACATTCAAATCACCAGCCTGACCAACAACAACACTTACGAACTCGATGCCATCACGCTCGACAGCGCGCTCATTGCGCAGCTCAACAGCATCGATGGTGTCGTACACTCAGGCCCGTTCTGCACCAAGCCATGCATTCTCAAAACCGCCGGTGATTTTCAGGGTATGGTAATGAAAGGGGTTGACACCCGATATCCTTGGCATTTCTTCGAAAAACACCTGACCGCCGGTTCACTACCCGACTATAACGACGAAAAAGCCTCGACAGATGTATTGGTTTCAAAAACAAACGCCGATTTGCTCGGGCTTTCGGTTGATGACGATTTTCTCGCCTACATCATTCAAGACGACATTCGTGTCCGCAAGTTCCACATCACGGGCATTTACAACACAGGTCTGCTTGATTTTGACAAACTGTTCATGATTTGCGACATTCGTCAGGTACAACAGCTCAACGCTTGGGACGAAGACGAATACAGCGGTTACGAGCTGATGGTTTCTGACTTCGACCGTATCGACGAAATCACCGAAAAAGTGCATGATTGTGCCGCCAATCGATTCGACCGTCACAACAGAAGCTTTTACATCCGCAGCATTCGCGAGGTGCAATCACAAATCTTCGCATGGCTCGATTTGCTCGACATGAATGTGGTGGTGATCTTAATTCTGATGTTGTCTGTCTCCGGATTCAACATGATTTCGGGATTGCTTATCCTCATTCTCGACAAAACCAACTTGATTGGCACGCTCAAAGCACTTGGATGCCGGGATTGGAGCATACGCCGTATCTTTATTTACCAAACGGCATTCTTGATCGGAAAAGGATTACTTTGGGGAAACATTATCGGGCTCGGACTATGCTTGATACAGAAATATCTGCATGTCATTCCTCTTGATGCAACAGTCTATTACGTTGACACCGTGCCGGTAAACCTCAATTTGTGGTATATTGTAGGACTGAATCTCGGAACAGCGGTATTGGCCTTACTGCTATTGCTCGTTCCTTCATACGTTATCGCCAAGATTTCACCGGCGAAATCAATCAAATTCGACTAAACTGTACGGTCATCTATTTTCCGCTTCAACTGAAAAATCGAGATCTTTTTTGAGTTTGATATGGTAGTCCGGGTATTTTGACTGCAAATCGTCGAGCACCTGCTGTGCGATTGCTTCGGTATCTTGCCGGTAATCAACGAGGATATCGAGCGACAATTCGCGCATCATCGGATCTGCCACAATACCATGCGCCTGTACAATGCCCGGATACTGCAGTACCATTTGTTTGATTTTACGCTGCATCTGCCCCACTTCGGTCGTAGCATCACTTATCGTATAGATACCGATAGTCATATCTATACCATATTTGTCGCGCAAAGCAAGCTCGATGCGATGGCAAAGCATTTGGACCTCGTCGGCCCTTTTCGAAGCATCTATTTCAATATACACAGAGCCTATAATCCGTTCGGGGCCATAGTTATGCACCACCAAGTCGTACGCTCCCATCACTCCGTCGATTTGACAGACTTCGCTGTTGATTTTGCGACACAAATCCAAATCGGCACGCGCTCCAACCACTTCGTTGAGCGGCGATATAATCAGTTCCACGCCGGCTTTGACAATAAAGACCGAAATCAGCACTCCGATATAACCGTCTATATTGAAACTCCATATCATGTTGGTGACAGCGCCAATCAATGTCGAAATCGAGATCAGAATATCAAACAACGCATCATACGACGAGGCCAACAATGCGTCAGATTTGTATTTTTTGCCATTTTTCCGATAGAAAACGGTAATAAAAATTTTGGAAGCGATAGCCGCAAACACCACGAGCAAGGTAACCCAAGTGTATGCGGTTTGTAAAGGATGAATGATTTTACGAATTGATTCGACCAATGACAACACACCAGCGCCAAATACCAAAAGAGCAATTAGAATACTGCTAAAATACTCGAAGCGGCCGTGACCGAAGGGGTGTTCCTTGTCGGCGCGCTTATGGGCAAGTTTGATGCCGCCAATCGTAATGACGGCCGACATTACATCGGTCAGATTGTTGACCGCATCGACCATAATCGTCAGCGAATTGGCCAAGAACCCGACCAAAGCCTTAAAAATCACCAGAAACACATTGATGATGATACCAATGACGCTGGTGCGTGTAATTGCCTGTTCTCTCGTTTGCATCGGTTCAAATAATTTCGGCCACCGTAAAGTTACTGCCTCCAACAAAAATCAAATCGTCATCGGACGCTTCTTTCTTAGCGGTTTCGAGGGCTTCTCTGACCGACGGATAGGCCTTCCCTTCCAACCCGTAACTGGCTGCCAGCATTTTGAGGTCGGCAGCAGGCAAAGCGCGTTCAATGGCGGCATTGCAAAAATAATAGACCGCATTGACAGGCATCAGCGACAAACAGGTACGGATATCCTTGTCGCCCACCATACCAAACACAATACGAAGTTGCTTGCACGGATAATTTTCAAGCTGGTGGGCGATATAACGGATACCACCCTCATTGTGACCCGTGTCGGCAATCACCGTCGGATGTTGCGACAACGTCTGCCAACGCCCCATCAGCCCCGTCAGCTCCACTACTTGCGACAATCCCTTCGCAACCGCAGTTTCCGGAATGTCGAACGTATGGCGCAGCACTTCGATGGTTGCCAGAATCGTCTTTTTATTGTGTACTTGGCAATCGCCCTTCAACTCATACTCGTAACGGTCGTCATCGGGTTGGTCTTCGGCATATATCACTGGTCTGTCTGCCTTGGCATCGTAGATTGCACGGAGCGACAACGGCGCCTCTCCCACCACTACCGGCACATTCGGCTTGATGATTCCCGCTTTTTCGGTAGCAATGGCTTCGAGGGTATTGCCAAGGAGTTTTGTATGGTCGAGACTGATGTTGGTAATCACCGAGACAACCGGTTCTATGATATTGGTACTGTCGAGCCGGCCGCCCAAGCCCACCTCAATGACAGCCACATCGACCTGCATGTCGCGAAAATAACAAAACGCCATCAAGGTCGTGATTTCGAAAAACGATGGTTGCAATTCGTCAATCAATTCCTCGGCATTGGCCACAAAGCCAACTACATAGTCATGATCAATCGGCTGTCCGTTGACACGGATACGCTCGGCAAAATCTTTGAGGTGCGGCGAAGTGTATAACCCGACCTTGTAACCTGCCGATTGCAGCACAGCCGCCAGCGTATGCGTGGTAGAGCCCTTGCCGTTGGTGCCTGCCACATGAATCGTTTTGTATGCCTTATGCGGATAGCCGTAATGTTCGTCCATAGCAACCACATTGTCGATTCCCGGCTTATAGGCAACCGCACCCCGCTGCTGAAACATCGGGGTTTTGACATACAGATATTCAAGCGTTTCGGAATAATTCATGGATTTATTCAGCGTTTTTGCAGTCACAAAGGTACAATTTTCAAATTTAATTCGTATATTTACGTATCGAAATCTTAAACATCAAATAATATGGGAGTCAAAAAGAACTTCGTGTTAGACACCAATGTGATTCTTCACGACTACAAATGCATCTACAATTTTCAGGAAAACGACATTTACATTCCGATGGTAGTGCTCGAAGAGCTTGACAAGTTCAAAAAAGGCAACGAGGTGATCAATTTCAATGCTCGCGAATTTGCCCGCGAGATCGATGAAGTTTCCGACAACGATTTTTTTGAGAAAGGTGTTGCCTTGGGCGAAGGGTTAGGGCGGTTGATTGTGGTAGTCAACGCCCGTTCCGAAGACGTAGAACGCATTTTTATGGAGCGCACCCCAGACCATAGGATTCTTGCAACGGCCGATTTTCTCGCCAAAAAAGACAAAAAGACAAAGACGGTGCTTGTTACCAAAGACATCAACTTGCGGATGAAAGCCCGTTCAATCGGTTTGCAAACCGAAGACTATTTTAACGACAAGGTTACCGACAAGGACATTTACGACAAGGAACAAGAAACGTTTGACAACATCGACAGCGAACTGATTGACCGCATATACAGCACTGCCGCCGGCATCCCGGCCAATTCGCTCGACTTTGTCAAGGATTTGGAGCCGAACCAGTATTTCCTGCTCAAAAGCGACCGCAATACCGTTATGGCCAAATATGACCCGAATATCGAATGTGTGGTCAAAGTGGCGAAAGGAAAAGCGTTTGGCATCGAAGGCCGTAACGCCGAGCAGGCGTTCGCACTCGATGCATTGCTCGATGACGACATCAAGCTCGTCTGCATCACCGGTAAGGCTGGAACTGGCAAGACACTGCTTGCATTAGCCGCCTCGCTCGAAAAATCAAACAACTACAAGCAAATTTTGTTAGCACGTCCAATTGTGGCCTTGTCAAACAAAGACTTGGGCTTTTTACCCGGTACCGAGAAAGACAAAGTGGCCCCTTACATGCAACCGCTGTTCGACAACCTCAATTTCATCAAACGCCAGTTCTCTGCCCAAAGCCGCGAGGTGAACACCATCAACGAAATGCAAGCCACCGGCCAGTTGGTTATCGAGGCGTTGGCCTTTATTCGCGGCCGTAGTTTGTCGGACGCTTATATCATTGTTGACGAAGCACAAAACCTGACACCGCACGAAATCAAGACGATTATCACGCGTGCCGGCGAAAACACCAAAGTAGTCTTCACTGGCGACGTGGCACAGATTGACCAGCCTTACCTCGACCAATATTCGAACGGTTTGGTCTATACCATCGACAAAATGCGCGGGCAAAACATCTTTGCCCATATCAACTTGGTAAAAGGCGAACGCAGCTACCTATCTGAACTTGCAAGTAACCTTCTGTAAATCAAAAGTGTATCTTCGAAACATTCATGAAAAAGTTTCTATATTCGGTATTGGTTTGTGTAGGTTTGGCAACAAGCGTTTCTGCACAAATCAGTACCTTTTTGTCTGATAGCGCACGCATTTCGTTGCTTACCTGCTCGCCCGGGGGCAGTGTCGAAGAATTGTTCGGACACACCGCCATCCGTATAGAGGACCCCGCAACCAACCTCGATCTGATTGTCAATTATGGGCTTTTCAGTTTTGACCAACCCAACTTTGTGGGCCGTTTTGTCGCTGGCGAAACCGATTACATGGTGGGAGCCAACTATCCGTCACGTTTCATCCGCCAATATGCATACCGGGGGTCTTCGGTAACCCAGCAAACCTTGGCTTTGACGGCTACGCAGCGCAACCAACTGTACAATGCGCTTTTAATCAACATGATGCCCGAAAACGCCACCTATCGGTACAATTTCATATTCAACAACTGCGCCACAAAACCGCGCGATTTGATTGCCCAATCGTTAGGCAACAGCTTGCAATATCCATTCGGAGATCTGTATGCCGAAAGCGACTTGACGTTTCGTGAAGCCATCAAAAGATACACTCGAACTGCGGCATGGTCGCAGTTCGGCTTTGACTTGTGTCTGGGTGTCGGCACCGACCGCCTGGCCACCAATAACGAATTGATGTTCTTGCCCGAACTACTGCAAGAGGCCTATAGCGATGCCAAAATCACAACAGACGAAGGCAACTTGCCTTTGGTGTCATCTACAACTGTTTTGACGCCTAAAACGCGCACCGACAGCAATTATCTGATTACCCCTAACCGTTTGTTTTGGATCTTGTTTGTCATCATCCTGTCAATCAGTATGCTTGGATACCGCAAACTGCGCCCGCTCAAAGGACTTGATGCCTTTTTGTTCACGGTTGGAGGCTTGGTTGGTTGCCTAATCACCTACCTGATGTTTTTCTCGGAACATCCGTTTACCGACAGTAATTTCAATCTTTGGGTGCTTAACCCACTGATGTTCTGGCCGTTGATTTCGCTTTGCATCAAGCCATTGCGACGCTTCGACGGGTATTTTTACAGTTTTTGGGCGATTTCATCCATTGCTTTTATCATCGCCATCCCCATCATGTCCCAAGCCATCAATCTGGCCATGATTCCGTTAGTCGGATGCTTCTGCATACGCTCGGCTTGCAGAGCGGCAATTTGGTTAAAAACCAAGGCATAAAAAAAGAGTTTGGCAAACGCCAAACTCTTTTTTTTAATGGAGAATTGTTTCTTAGTTCAAAGAAACGAACACTTCTTTACCCTCTTCTTTAACGGAGATTTTTCCTTCGCGAAGCAACCAACCGAAAGCGGCATACAAGTCTTTTTCAGTCAATTTGGTCACTTTTTTCAGATCTTTTACTTCAACGGCTTTTTTTGCGCCGTTCAATGCTTGCCATACAAGGCCTGCATTCGTACCTACTTTCTTTTCCATGATATTTTGCGGATTGATAGTGAATAATTATTTTCTTAATTGCGCTGCAAAGTTAACCATTAAATTGATTCATTTGCCATTTCAGTTCGACTTTTTGCTAAGAAATCTAAAAACACGCACAAAAATACGCAAATATTACAATTTTGGTACAACAAGCGGTTCAACAACAAAAAAACCGACCCTGTTAAGTGGTCGGTTTTTGCTCTGAGCCACTTCCCGGACTCGAACCGGGGACCTACGCATTACGAATGCGTTGCTCTACCAACTGAGCCAAAGTGGCTTGGACGCACAAAAGTAGTGCTTTTATTTGAATTGACAAATTATTTGAGCGATTTTTTGTTTGGTCGCCTCGGTTTTCTGCCCCCCTGTCACTCATACATCCACACCGACTTGGATTTTTCGATAAAATCGGTGGGAATCTGACGCCAGGCGTCGAGCAACTCGCTTAGCCGGC
>JAGACJ010000025.1 GCA_017614195.1 Paludibacteraceae bacterium | reverse complement strand
TAGAAACGCACCACATACTCGTGAATGTCTTCGGTTTGGTTCTGCAAAGACTTTTTGTGGAACGACGGGTCGCCGACAAAGTTGACATCCACCGCAAAGCGGCGCAGCAATTCAAGCCGCAATCCATCGGGGTCGCCATCATAAACCTCCACCAGATTAGCCACTCCATCGTACAGCATATTGACAATGTCCACGCCGATACGTTCGCCCATCAAAGCGTGGCGGCGCCGCGTGTAAATCACATTACGCTGCGAGTTCATCACGTCGTCGTATTCGAGCAAACGCTTACGGATACCGAAGTTATTCTCTTCGACGCGACGTTGGGCATTTTCGATAGACTTGGTGATTTGCGAATGTTGCAATTGTTCGTCATCTGCCATACCCAAACGGTCCATGACCTTAATCATACGGTCGGAGCCGAACAAACGCATCAAATTGTCTTCGAACGACACATAGAACACCGAAGAGCCCGGGTCTCCTTGACGACCTGAACGACCACGCAACTGGCGGTCAATACGGCGGCTTTCGTGACGTTCGGTACCGATGATGGCCAGACCACCAGCCTCTTTGGCTTCGGGGGTCAGTTTGATGTCGGTACCACGGCCTGCCATGTTAGTGGCGATGGTCACCGTACCCGGACGGCCGGCCAAAGCCACAATGTCGGCTTCTTTCTGGTGCAGTTTGGCGTTCAATACATTGTGAGGTATCTTACGCATGGTCAGCATACGGCTGAGCAACTCCGAAGTATCGACTGCGGTCGTACCCACCAATACCGGACGGCCTGCTTCGACCAACGACACAATTTCGTCAATCACAGCGTTGTATTTGGCGCGTTTTGTCTTATAAACGCGGTCATTCATATCGATACGGGCAATCGGACGGTTGGTCGGAATCACCACCACATCCAACTTGTAAATATTCCAGAACTCGCCGGCCTCGGTTTCGGCTGTACCCGTCATACCAGCCAGTTTGTGGTACATACGGAAGTAGTTTTGCAGCGTAATGGTGGCAAACGTCTGGGTGGCAGCCTCGACTTTGACACGTTCCTTGGCTTCGATGGCTTGGTGCAAGCCGTCGGAATAACGGCGTCCTTCCATGATACGGCCCGTCTGTTCGTCCACGATATAAACCTTGTTATCGATCACCACATATTGGTCATCGCGTTCAAACAGCGTATAAGCACGCAGCAATTGGTTAATCGTGTGTACACGCTCCGATTTGATAGAGTAGTTTTGCATCAGCTCGTCTTTCTTGTTAGCCAACTCCTCTTCGGTCAGATTAACCCCTGGGGCATCCAATTCCGACAATTCGGAAGCAATGTCAGGCAGCACAAAGAACTTCGGATCGTTCATGTCCGACGATATCGTATTGAAACCCTTGTCGGTCATTTCTATGCTATTGTGCTGCTCTTCGATGACGAAATAGAGTTCGTCGGTAATCTCGTGCATGCGCTGATTGTTTTGCTCCATGTAAACGGCTTCGGTTTTGAGCATGGCAGCCTTGACTCCCGGTTCACTCAAAAACTTGATCAGCGCACCGTTCTTGGGCAAGCCCTTGTAGGCGCGATACAACAATACCGTACCCTCCAGATACTCCTTGCTACCAGGCTCGTTCGAGGTCATCAAACGTTTGGCTTCGACCAATATCTTCGTCACAAGGTTCTTTTGCAAATCCACCAGACGTTCGACTCGCGGACGGTACTCTTCAAACATCTGGTCACCCCCCTTAGGCACTGGGCCCGAAATAATCAATGGCGTACGGGCATCATCAATCAACACCGAGTCCACCTCATCGACAATGGCATAATGGTGTGTGCGTTGCACCAAATCGGCAGGCGACGCCGACATATTGTCGCGCAAATAGTCGAAGCCGAATTCATTGTTGGTGCCGAAAGTGATATCGGAGTTATAAGCCCGACGACGTTCTGCCGAGTTCGGCTTGTACTTGTCGATACAATCCACGCTCAAACCATGGAACATGTACAACGGACCCATCCATTCAGAGTCACGTTTCGACAAATAGTCATTGACCGTAACCACGTGCACGCCACGACCAGTCAGGGCGTTGAGGAATACCGGCAAAGTAGCCACAAGGGTTTTACCCTCGCCAGTTGCCATTTCGGCGATTTTACCCTTGTGCAACACCACGCCGCCAATCAGCTGCACATCGTAATGCACCATATCCCACGTCACGGTATTGCCACCGGCTGTCCACGAATGCTCGAACACGGCCTTGTCGCCTTCTATCGTCACGAAGTCGAATTTGACGGCCAGTTCACGATCAAAATCCGTAGCGGTAACCACAATCTGGCTATTCTCTTTGAAACGGCGCGCGGTGTCTTTCACCAAGGCGAATACCTCGGGCAGGTTTTTGTCCAACGAATTTTCGAGCACTTCGAGAATTTCTTTCTCCAGTTTGTCCACCTCTTCGTACAACACGTCACGTTGCGACAACTCCGTTTCCTCAATTTTCGATTTCAGGTCCGCAATGCGATCGCTTTGTTTCGACACGCTCGACTGTATTTCTTGACGGATGGCCTGAACTCTGGCGCGCAACTCATCGTTGCTCATTGCCATCACTTGTGATTCAAATTGTTTGATTTGGTCGATATAAGGTTGAATCTCCTTCATATCGCGACTCGACTTGGTGCCAAATAGTTTTGACAATAACTTGTTGATATCCATTGCTATATGGTTTAACGCTTTTAAGATTATGAGCAACGCAACCGACGACCTATCTTGAGAATGGTCGTAGGCTTGATGCCGTTGAGTTTACATAGTTTGCTGACAGTCGTATGACGTTTCTTTGCGATTCCCGACAAGGTATCTCCCTTGCGAACGGTATAAAACGCCATGCTGGCGATTTCTTTCTTGTATTTGAAAGTCGTCGCCGTAATTTCGAGTTGTTCCGTTTTTGGCTGGCCAGTCTCGAAATCGATAATACTTTGCGGGTCAATTGCATTGCCAACATAACGCACTTCAAAATGCAAATGAGGCCCCGTGCTGCGACCGGTATTGCCGCCCAAAGCGATCACGTCGCCCGCATGTACCGTACTATCCACCGCCACCAGCAATTTGGAGCAATGTCCGTAAATGGTTTCCAAACCGTTATTGTGACGTATCAGGATATAATTGCCGTAACCGTAGCCGTTTTTTGAAATGCGCACCACTCCGTCAAACGACGCGCGGATGCTGTCGCCGACATTGAGCTTCACGTCAGTGCCGTAATGGAAACGATAGCGACGGAAGCCGAATTTTGAAGTGACATACCCGGCTATCGGATGACAATAGCCCGTCATATCAATGTTGACCGAATCGGTCATATTCATCAGGTTCTTGTCATAGGGATTCACCACGAAATGATCCCAACTGTCATTGTAGCAAGCCTCTGGCAGCGAATCGCAGAAACGCGGCATTCGCCACGTGCCTTCGTCCAGCACCAGACCCATGTCCCCCATGGATTCTGAAGCGGCTTCGTCAACATCGAAAAATTCTTCGGTCTCAGTCGGTTCGTCGGGCTCGGTACCGTCCTCCACTTCGCTGAGTTCTTGCGCCGAGGCGGGCCAAACCAGCATCAAGGCGGCCATAACCAGACTCACGCCACTCTTGTCCACTGGCTTAAATTTCATCACTTGCATAAAAGAATTGGGTAAAGGGGTGTTTGTATTCGAATAACTCGTCGGAACGGAAGAAACGCGCAACCTCAACCTTAGCGGTCTCCACACTATCCGAACTATGAACAATATTTTCCTGTGTGCTGACGCTATAGTCTCCACGAACAGTTCCCGCTTCAGCCACCCGTCCATTGGTAGCTCCAGTCATGTTACGCACGACCTGGACAGCCTCCTTTCCTTGCAAACAACAAAGTATTACCGGAGTTGCCTGCATAGAGGCCTTTATTTCGCCGAAAAAGGGTTTGCCTGCCAAATGGGCGTAGTGCTCATTGAGAATTTCATCGGACAATTGCGACATTTTCAGACCGACAATCTGCAGGCCCTTGCGTTCAAAGCGTGACAACACTTCCCCAACCAATCCTCGAGCGACAGCCGACGGCTTAAAAATAACAAGCGTTCTTTCCATATCTGTTTTATGAAGGCATAGCAAAGACTATGCCAAATATGGTTGCAAAGGTAGTCAATTATACCTTATTATGCAACTCAGATTCGAACAGAGTTGTTAATTTTACAAAAAAAGAATCAAGAGATTGAGCTCCAGTTCACCACTCCTTTGGTCTTTCGCTGGAGATTATCGAGCAAAACAGTATGTTCGGAGGCTGCCAGCAACGGATCCCCGGCCAAAATTTTTTCAACCTCGCCACGCGCCTGTTGCAATAACAAGCCGTCGGTCGAGAGGTTGGCAATCTGCAAGTCAAACGGCAGACCACTCTGCATCGTTCCATCCAAATCGCCCGGTCCACGCAGTTTCAAATCAGCTTCCGCAATTTCGAAGCCATCATTGGTCTCGGTCATGATTGACAAGCGTTTACGCGTATCCGCGCCCAACTCGTAGCGCGACACAAGCACGCAATACGATTGGTCGGCACCGCGGCCCACACGCCCGCGCAACTGATGCAACTGCGACAATCCGAATCGCTCGGCGTTTTCAATTACCATGACCGAGGCATTCGGCACGTTAACCCCCACCTCAATCACCGTGGTCGCCACTAATATTTGCGCCTGACCACTCACAAACAATTGCATTGCCGCGTCTTTCTCTGCCGGTTTCATCTTACCATGAACCATGCTGACACTATATTCCGGGAACAATTCCTTCATTTGCGAGAAACCGTTCATCAAGTTCTTCATATCCGATTTCTCAGACTCTTCGATCAGCGGATACACCACATAAATCTGCCGGCCCTGTTTGATTTCGCTGCGCATAAACTGCGTTAGCCGCTCGCGGTTATTTTCAAACACATGCATCGTTTTGATCGGTTTGCGACCAGGAGGCAGCTCGTCAATAACAGACACGTCCAAATCGCCATACACCGTCATAGCCAATGTACGTGGAATAGGAGTCGCCGTCATTACCAGCACATGTGGTGGCACTGCGTTTTTGAGCCACATACGCGACCGCTGCTGCACACCAAACCGATGCTGTTCGTCAATCACAACAAAGCCCAGATTCTTAAACTGCACTTCATCTTCGAGCACCGCATGCGTACCAACCAATATCTGCAACGAGCCGTCGCGCAACGATTCATGCAATGTTTCACGTTCTTTCTTTTTAGTAGACCCCGTCAACAGTCGCACTTGCAATTGCAGCGGTTCGACCATGTGCGAGATCGACTCGTAATGTTGGGCGGCGAGGATTTCCGTAGGTGCCAGAATACATGTCTGGCAACCGTTATCGACCGCCAACAGCATAGACATCAGTGCCACGATTGTCTTTCCGCTTCCGACATCGCCCTGCAGCAGGCGGTTCATCTGCCGGCCGGTCCGTGTATCTTCGCGAATCTCACGCAAAACACGTTTCTGAGCATTGGTCAGATCAAACGGCAGACATTTTTTGTAGAAATCGTTAAAGTAGCCGCCAACCTTCTCAAACACCACACCTTTGTACTTGTTGCGATGCAGCGAACTTTGGCGCAAAATACTCAATTGAATGTAAAATAACTCTTCGAATTTGAGTCGCAACCGGGCATTCTCCAATTCTTTTGCGGAACGGGGAAAATGTATGGCCACCAACGCATTGCGAAGTGGCATCAACTGACATTTTGCAATCAAATCCTGCGGCAGTGTCTCGTTTACCCGCACTTCGGTCGACCTAATTGCCTCATAGACATATTTTTGAATCGTTTTTGAGGTAATATACTTGTTTTTCAGCTTTTCGCTGGTGTGATACAGCGGCATAAACCCCACCTGGCGGCTCGGATCCGGCAGTTCGATATCGGGATGCACAAAGCTAAAAGTATGGTTAAAGCAATTGGGTTTGCCGAACACCACGTACTCGGTCCCCACCCTATAGCGCTCGGTAATGTATTGGTATCCCTTGAAGAAAATCAGGTCGATAGTATCGCCACCATCGGTAAAGTGGGCAATCAGCCGCTTGGCGCGACCCTCACCTGTAATTTGGTAACCGGTAATTTTTCCTTTGACCTGAATGTACGAGGTGGTGCTGTCGATTTCCGCAATTTTGTAAAACCGACTGCGATCAAGATAGCGGTAAGGGAAGAAATGAATCAAATCGTCAAGAGTACGCAAACCGAGTTCCTTTGCCAGTAACTCCGCACGAGCGGGTCCTACCCCTGATAAAAATTTCAAATCCGTGTCAATAGGGACCATACAACAGCAATGTTTCGGCAATACGATAATCTGTCGGAGTCGTAATCTTTATATTCTCGGGATTTCCTTCCGTCAATGTCACCGTATGTCCCATTGCCTCAAACACCGAAGCGTCGTCGGTAAAAGAAGGTCTGAACGGCTGTTCGTATGCTTGCTTGAGCAAATGCGAATAAAACACCTGCGGTGTCTGGACAACCCGGTACGATCTGCGATCGACAGACAAAGACTTGTCGCCGTCAATACGGCGCAACGAGCTGGTCAGTTTCATAACTGGAACCGCACTGCCAGTTTTAGCGGCAGTTTCAAATGCCCGCATAACGGTTTCGCGCGAAACAAATGGACGGACCCCGTCATGAACGGCAACCAACACATTGTCGGGAACCAATTTGAGCGCATTCGCGACAGACTCAAACCGTTCACCACCGCCATCCACCACTTGGTGAGGCACCTCAAACTGGTGTTGGGTGCAAAGTTTATCCCACAAATCCCTAAAATCGGCAGGCAATACCAAAATCAGATTTCCCCATGCGGAGAACAACTCCAGCGTGTGCATAAGAATCGGCTTCCCGCCTATCGGCAGAAACTGTTTCGGAAACTCGGCTCCCATGCGTAAGCCCATACCTCCAGCAACAACAATAATGTAATTGTCTTTCATAGCAACTTTGATTTTAAGGACACCAAACAGGTGTTTGCGTGTAGCAAAGTTAACGTTTTTTTGAATACAATCCACCTTGCGGCATACAGATATTTCAACAAATTCGTCCCTTTTCAGCCAAAACCGCGCTACACGTATTTCTACAAGCCTTTCTGACAATCATTCCAGCCAATCTCCGGAATGTTTGGCAAAACACGGCGGAATTTGACGAAACTGTCAAAGATTTTTCATTACAGGCAAGGCTGTTAAAAAAAACAAATTGGTCAAACCTTATTCTTGCCTTATTTTGCTTTTGAAATAAAAATAGCTTAATTTTGTATTATCGTTTAGTTCAAACTAAAAAAACGTAACATGAAAAAGCTGATTGCCATATTAGGTATGGCTGTTGCCTTGACAACAGTCTACGCACAAAACTATACTGGATCGAGCCAGCCGAAAGGCACGGTAAAGACACATCAGGCAGCCCAAATGGACAGATTGCTCGCCAAAGGCACGCCCCAAGCCCCGTCCAACACAGACAACACACTGATTGTAAGCGGATTCAGGGTGCAACTATACTCAAGCAACAATGCACACAAGGCCAAGAAAGACGCCTTGAATCTTGAGAAAGACTTGCAAGTTGCCTACCCCAACCAACAGATATACGTTTCTTATCAGGCTCCCTTCTGGAAAGTGCGTATCGGAGATTTCTCGTCATACTTCGAGGCCTTGGCCTTCAGTCGGAAGCTCAAAGACCAATTTCCCCAATACAGCGACGAAATCTACATCATTAAGGAAGATGTGGTAAGCGTGTCAAAATTTTAATTGAGGGGCTTCTCGAATCAGACTATGAAAAAATACCATTATTTAATCTTGTCGCTATTGCTTACAGGATTAACCGCATGTAGCCCCAATGAGCCGGGAGACGACTCAGATGCGGATCTTACTGATGAAGAAAAAGACAAGGTTGAGAACTTTGAGTTCGGCCACACTGTCACCATCACCTTCGGAACCAATGTAGAAATCAATAATCCGCTCAACGGCAAAGGCATCGACATTACAGTGTCTGGAAACGACGTAACCTGTACATCGACAACCAACGACCTGGTTGAATACGTTTTATCAGGCACATCCAACAACGGTTCTTTTACACTTTTCAGCGACAAACGATACAAACTGATGCTCAACGGTTTAAATTTAAAAGCCGAAGCAAAGCCCGCAATCAGCCTGCAATCATCAAAACGCTGCTATCTCGTATTGGCCGACAACACGAGCAATACAATTGCAGACATCGGTTCGTACGACACAGACAAAGACACAAACGGACAGGGAATTGATTTAAAGGCTACCCTTTTCAGCGAAGGACAAATCATCGTAAGTGGTGGCGGCACCTTAAACATCAGTTCTGGGAATGCCAATGGGCACGCTATCGCCACCGATGACTATCTGCGCATGCGCAGTGGCGTCGTCAATGTTGCCAAATCCGTCAAACAAGCCCTCCACGTCAAAGATTACTGGCTGATGGAAGGCGGCACATTCAAAGCCGACAATGTGGCAGACGGAGTAAAAGTCACCCGTGGCTACATTCGAATCGCTGGCGGTTCAGTCAACCTAACCGTCGAGGACGACGGTCTCCTGACCACCTACGGTGATGACGTGGTAGCCGATACATTGACCAACATCAATACAGACATCACCATTGACGGCGGTTCTGTAACCATTTTCTCTACAAAAACCAAAGACAGCGGTGTCGGAATCCGTTCTCGTGGCAACATTTATCTAAATGGAGGGGCCTTGACTATGACCGTTTACGCCAAAAGCACGGCTCTGGTTACCAGCACAAACGGCTGTCAAATTTACAGAAACGGCACTGAAGTCACAATTAACGCTTACGTCAATTAATGGCATCCATCAGACTTTACGAAGAGAATACCAACCAACGCGACTTGGCTGACGTTGTCAAGGTGCTACGCGATGGAGGAATCATCATCTACCCGACAGACACACTGTACGCCTTTGGCTGTGACATTACCAACGTAAGGGCTGTCGAGCGTATCTGCGCACTCAAAAACATCGACCCGAATAAAATGCCGCTGTCGTTCATCTGCAGCAACATTAGCCACATCAGCCAATACGCCAAGATTGACAACGACACCTTCAAGCTGCTAAAATCCTGTCTACCAGGACCTTTTACATTTCTGCTCAACGGTAACAGCAATCTACCCAAACTGTTTAAGAAGAAAAACACGGTGGGCGTGCGCATTCCTGACAACAAGATTGCCACCAATCTGGTGGAGGCGTTGGGCAACCCGCTCTTATCGACTTCCATTTTTATCAACGAGGAAGAACCCGAATACTGCACCGACCCGGAATTGATTATCGAGACTTACGAAAAACAAGTGGATTTGATTATCGACGGTGGTATGGGCGACATCGAACCTTCGACCATTGTTGACTGTACCCAAGAAGAGCCTTACATCAAGCGCAAAGGCAAAGGGCTATTGGTGTTGGATTAATATTGACCGCCCGATGGCCTCAAGGCAACCGGGCGCCTGTAGAGCCACTAGGAGGCATCAGGCCGAGCCACTTGACAAGACTGCCAGTCAAACCGAGCACTTCAACGGGTTCGCGTACCACACGGTTTTCTATCTTCCAGCCGCAAAGGTAGAATAGGACAGAACGATCGGTCGTTGACTGAAATCCAGTGGCAATTCCTTTCATATCAACCTCGTACCAACCTGGAGCAAGGCGAAAATACAGATCGGCCTCACTGTATCGCGAGAACGGCAATTGCAACGAGCCGTCGCCGCTCATGGTATCAGCAAGCCGATACGAAGTAGAGACATCGGCCACACCGGGAATAAGTGCGAAAAACTCTACCGACTTTTCTTGCATTTCCTTCAGCGACAGGTTTTTCTCCCCGATCAATTTCCGATTGAGGTATATACGTCCCGCATTATAGCCTGTCACCCATTTGTTTTGACCATAAAGTGCCATCAGATAAGAGTTCAACAGCGTTGCATAGCGCTCAGAGCAAAAACTTTCAGCAGGTAGTTTCTCATTAACGGAACGACGATAGTCGGGCACCGAGCGCGACCCGGTAAGATAGAGTAGCCACTTTCCCTTACCCACCTGTCTGTCAAGCATTTTCATCAACGACTCCAATTCTCCATCCAATCGCAAATAGGCATCTTCGACTTCATATCCCGCAGCACCGTCCGACTTGAAAAACGGTTGCAGAGAGAAATGCAACAGCAAAAGATCTGGATTCAAATCCGCACCCATCTTTTCATTTTGAATGGCAGCCTCGGCCAACTCACGCACAGCGGTGTTCGCCATCGGCGTAGTTACAAAATTCTCGTAAATCCGTCCATTGGCACACACATCCTTCAGGTTATACTTGAAGGCGTATTTCTTTTTGTCGGCATACGCCATGTAATACGAAAGCGGAAATTTAGGTTCCCATGTCTGTGACAAATAGTCATCCGCCGACTTTCGGGTCGCCCATGCTGGCAATTTCGACGCATAGTAGGAACTGCTGGCCCAAGTACCTTTGAGATTGTCCAGCCAAAGAGCCAACCCACAATGCCCCGCCTGCAAGGAGCTGATTTGCGGATCTGCGGCAATCGAAACGATTTTGGATTGGCCGTACGTACTCTCAAAAAGTTCATCTGCAAGGGTGGTCACCGGCAAAACACGTCCCGAAATGCGCCACGAGCCGTTTATAGCGGTAACGGACTTGTCTTGTGCAGTCCATTCGAATTTACCGGTTTTGGTTTGATACGATTTCTCTGACTGCACGCCATGCTGGACCGGTTCAGCTCCCGTCGCAACCGTAACCACATCTACCAAATCCGAGGTGGAGTAATAGGCGTAACGTCCATCTTCAAATGCCGTTCCCGACTCCGCCAAACGGCGAAATCCCCCGGAGCCCATATTGCTCCAATACATCGACAAATAGGCTTCATTGAGGTGACCGACACTAACCCCGACCACCAACAGTGGCCGTTCGACAGTCTGCTGTTGCGCCTCGGCAAAATTGGCCAAAACAGCACATATTATCGTACAAACAAATTTTCTCATTGCGCGACAAAGGTAAGGATTTTGCATGAATATCGGCATTATTTAGTCGGGAAGATTTAAAAACCAACAAAATATCAATTCTTTGTTGTACCTTTGCAGCATAAAACGATTGCGCATGTTTGCCAGACACTCTTATCGGTTATTGTGTTTCGGAATCAGTCTGATAACCCTTACCGCATGTTCTGACCAGTATCTTGCATTGGAGGCCCCTGACGCGCCTCTGTTTTTCACGTCGATGACCACAGGCATCCGCAACGAAGTCATCGTTTCGCACGGCACGAACATTCATCTGCAACTGCCTGAGGGTACCGATTTGGAAAACATACACATCAAATTCAAGACAAATACCTCGAAAACAAAGGTCGTCATCGGCAGCGATACGCTCGACAAGGAGGCCTTCGTCGATTTGCGCACCCCCATCGAGGTCGAACTTTTGGAAAAGAGCGAAAACCACCGGATTTGCTACCATTTAAGTGCCTCGGCTTTCTCCGAATTACCCAAAATCTATATCACAACAAAAGGTAAAAAAGACATCACTTCCGACACCGAATTCACCAACGCGTTCTTTACCTTCGACGGCAACGGCAAATTCACGGAATTCAAATTCGAAACAGCCTACGGCGAGATCAGAGGACGTGGCAACAGCTCGTGGACATTTCCTAAAAAGCCCTACAAAATAAAACTCGACGCCCCCACGGCCCTGTGGACCGAAGGACAGCCATACCAAGAATGGGTTTTGCTGGCAAACTGTGCCGACAAGTCGCTCGTACGCAACCACATCGCATTCGAGATGAGCAAGGCGGTTGGCATGGACTACACCCCGCAATCGTATTTTGTAGATCTGTTCATCAATGGGCAATATCAAGGCAATTATCAGTTATGTGACCAGATTCAGCTTGAGCCAGGAAGAGTTGAGGGCGATTGCCTCATCGAATTGGACATGCGCCAGCGCCTGCCCGAATACACCACCGAAAACTATTTCGAGTCACTCTGCTACCCATACAAACTCATCTCCGACGATTTTTCCATCAACATGCGCGACTCGGCGCAAGCCAAAATCAAACGTGCAGAAATGTCGCTTACCAACGCCAGCGAAGAAGACGGATTCCGCCATTATTTTGACGAAGAGAGCGTCATCCGCTGGTTCCTCATCAACGAGTTGATGAAAAACTGTGACGCACAATCGTTCAGCAGTATCTACTACTACTTGCCAAATGGCAGCGAACAATGGCACATGGGGCCACTATGGGACTTTGACCTTGCTGCCGGCAACCGGGTAGCAGAGGCCAATGGCATGACAGACCCGCAAGGATGGTATGTGTTTAACAACTATTACTTCGTCTGCATGCGCAACGACACGGTATTTGAGAACCGACTGCGCGAGGTTTGGAACGAAAACCGCGAAGCTCTTTACAGCGTTATTGAAATGATTCCAGAATATCAGGAGCAGATATCGTTGTCGGCCCAAGAGAACTTCAAGCGATGGCCGATTCAGGGGTACTTCTTTTACAGCGATGAGCCGGAATCGTTCACTGGACACGGCAAAGAAATTCAACAGTTTCTACAAAAACGATTCTATTGGATGGACGCCCAATTGCACTAAACCGCGATTTTGTCTGACTTTGTCTGCCAAAGGGGAAAAAGATCCGTTATTTTTTTGTATTTTCGCAAAAAGACCTTCAATCAATATGAAAAACCACACCTTTGTCAGGCTCGTGGCTGCTTGCGTCTTATTGTCAGCCATTACTTCGTGCAAACAGGATTTGCCTTCAAACCCTATTTCACTCACTTCTGTCCAAATCACCAACAGAAACAACGCAACGGTCATTTTCGAGGACGCTGGAATTCATATACGATTGCTACGTAGCCAATCGCTCGAAGGTTTGATACTTTCATTCGAGAAATCGGAAAACGACGTTATTGTGTGTTGCAACGGCGACACGCTGACAAGCGGAGTCTCGGCCATCAACCTCAAGAAATCGTCGGAATTGGTGCTTACACAACCCGGCAACACCTACCGCAAGGTGTACCCCATCAAAGCCACTACCTTTACAGGATTGCCCATCATCAGCATCCAACTGGCCTCGGGAAACAGCGTACAATCGAAAACGACCATGCAGGATGCCACCTTTAACTTTGACGGAAACGGCAATTTCAACAATTTCGAAGCTTGCACCGTCAACGGACAAATACGCGGTCGCGGCAACTCAACGTGGGGTTTCCCAAAAAAGCCATACAAAATCAAGCTCGACTACGCCACCAGCATTTTCGGGCAAGAGGCGCACCGCGAATGGATACTGCTTGCCAACTATGCCGACAAGTCGCTACTACGCAACGAAATCGCCTTCCAGATGAGCGAAGCCATGGAAATGCCCTACACCCCCTACCACCAATACGTCGAGTTATACCTCAACGGATCGTTCCAAGGCAACTACCAATTCTGCGACGAAATTGAGATTGGCTCTCACCGCCTCGTTGCCAGCAGTTTGATTGAACTCGACATGCGCGCGACCGAAAACGGAGCTGTCGAAGGTGTCGACTACTTCAGGACACCCAAGGCGGCACAACCATGGGAAATTAAGGAACTCGGTGCAAGCACGGTCGCCAAGTTGAAATCAGACATGACAAACGCCGAAAACGTCTTGTTCGGTACCAACTATACGAATGCCGCCAACGGATTCCGCTGTGTGTTCGACGAGGAGACCATCATCAAATGGACACTCATCAACGAATTGTTCAAGAATGTTGATTCAAAGCAATGCAGCGTATACTTCTATCAGATGCAGCCTGGCGGAAAATTCTACAAAGGGCCCGTATGGGACTTTGACCTCGGTGCCGGCAACGACGGACAAGTACCGTCACTGCAAGATACCTTTGGATGGTGGACTTTTAAAGACAACTTTTTTACCCGTATGCGCAATGACACCGACTTCAACGCACACGTCAAAGAGATTTGGAAACAATATCGTCCTGAAATCCAGACGATTATCGATAACATCGGCAATGAGGCGGACGAAATACGCGAATCGGCAGAGAAAAATTTCGGAAAATGGCCTAAATTCAACGACCACGACTGGTATTCGGTCGCAAATATGCCCGAAAGCTTCGACGGGCAAGTCGAATACTTGAAGAACTATCTGCAAAAAAGAGCCGCTTGGATGGACACGCAATTGAAGTAATGTCCTCCGTCAGTCGTCAGACATATTGACGAGCATTTCGCGATAGGCGTTGAATATCTTTGATTTCGACAGATACCCGACATACTTTTTGCCATCGAGCACCGGCAAGTTCCATGCATTGGTGTTTTCGAATTTCTTCATCACCACTTCCATCGAATCGGTAATATAGACTTTGTCCGAAGGCGACACCATCAGTTTGCGGATATTGAACCGATTGTACAAATCGGGGCGGAACATGATGTTGCGGATTTCCTCAAGGGTAACCACTCCCAAGAAGTCATTTTGTTCGTTTACCACCGGGAAGATATTGCGGTTTGATTTAGAGATTAACTTAATCAAATCGCCCAACATCGCTTCAGGAGCAATGGTCTGCAAATCCGTTTCGATCACCGACTCGGTACTCATCAACGTCAGCACGGCACGGTCCTTGTGGTGCGTCATCAATTCGCCTTTCTGCGCCAAGCGCATGGCATACAAGCTATGTGGTTCAAAGATGATAATCGTCAGATACGAAATGACGGACACAATCATAAGTGGCATAAAGAGCGAATAGCCGCCCGACAACTCAGCGGTCAGGAAAATACCAGTCAAGGGGGCATGCATGACACCCGACATCAGACCAGCCATACCAGCCAAGGCGAAATTCTGCACCGGAACATTGATACCAAACCACCCCAGCACCAACGATAGGATATACCCTGCCAAACATCCGATAAACAGCGAAGGTGCAAAAATACCGCCGCACCCACCCGAAGCGTTGGTCGCTGATGTGGCGAAAATTTTGAGTAGCACAATTAAAGACAAGTATATCAATACGGCATAGTTGTTGTCGATATAATCATAAAACGGGCTTCCCTCAAACAATTTGAAATGATTCTTGGACAACAGCGAGTTAATGGCATCGTAGCCTTCGCCGTATAATGGAGGAAGCAAGAATATCAGCGTACTCAGCATCAAACCCCCGACCGCCAATTTTATCCAGTAGTTTTCGATTTTACGGAACTTACCTTCAAGAAAGTTCATGCCACGCGTAAAATACAACGACACAAAGCCACACAAAACACCCAGCAACATGTACCATGGAATGCGGCTGAGACCGAATGTCTCGCCAGTCATCGGGAATAGCACCGAATCGCCCATCAGAAAATACGACACCGCCGTTGCTGTCACCGACGAAATCAGAAGTGGCACCACCGAATTGAAGGTCATATCGAGCATGAGCACCTCAATCGTAAAGACCACGCCTGTAATCGGTGCTTTGAAAATACCGCTCACTGCACCGGCGGCTCCACACCCGACCATCAACATCAGCGTCTTCTGGTCCATTTTGAAAAAACGCCCCAAGTTGGAGCCGATTGCCGACCCTGTCAGTACGACAGGCGACTCGGCGCCGACTGATCCGCCGAAACCGATGGTCAGTGAAGATGCAATCACCGACGACCACATATTGTGAGGTTTCAAAATGCTTTTGCGCTGCGACAATGCATACAGGATACGGGTAACACCATGACTGATATCGTCTTTGACGACATGACGCACAAACTGTCCTGCCAAAAAAATACCAATCACCGGATATAGCAGATACAGCCAGTTAAACGAATATGCCCTGAAATTGAGTGTTAGCAGATATTCTATTCCGTGAATGGCTCCCTTCAGCAGACATGCCGCCAACGCCGTGAGTATTCCGACAAAGAAGCTCAACACCAATACGAATTTCGGCGTTGAGATGTGTGACTCACGCCACGACAACATGTGCATATACCAGTCTTTCACCATTACAATCCCTCCCCGGTAACTATTGTTTTAACTGTATAAAGCGCTATCTTAATGTCGATTGAGAGCGACATATTTTCGACATACAACACATCGTAATCAGCCCGTTCAATCAACTGTCCGAGTGTAGTGGCGGTTCCGTATTTAACCATGCCCAACGAGGTCAGCCCTGGACGGACATTCGACAACATATAGTAATAAGGCGCGGTTTGCACAATCTGATTGATGAAATAGCTACGTTCGGGACGCGGTCCGACCAGCGACATGTCGCCACGAAGCACATTGTAGAATTGGGGCAACTCATCCAATCGGTATTTGCGCATGACCCCACCCAACGAAGTAACACGAGAGTCATCTTCCTGCGCAAGACACGGTCCTTCGGCCTCGGCATCAAGCAGCATCGTCCTGAACTTGTATATGGTAAACGGTTTGCCATGCAATCCGATCCGTTCCTGACAATAAATGGGCTTTTCGCGAATAATGAGCAGAAAGAACAAATAGACCGGGATCAACACAATCAGCATGACGAGCGAAAAAGCCACATCGAACAGGCGCTTGACATTCTTTTGCATGCCCGACATACGCACAGCGGTCAGATCGACCATCGGAATACCACGCAACGTATCCATGCGCGCCGCGCCAGTCAGCAATTGGTAATTGGTAGGCAACAGTTTGATTTTGACATTTAACCGACAAAGCACATGCATGTAGTGATACACCTCAGATTCGGTTATACCGTCGACCGCAATGACAACAATGTCAGTTTCCTGTTCGGTTATCAGCCGGTCAATCTCCTCAAACGAGCCCAACACCAAACGCTCTTCCACTTTGCATGCCTCGCGCTTGGGCAAATTCACGAAACCGCGAATATCGTAGCCTATCGGCTTACGCATACGGTCAATCTCCTCTTTGAACTTTTCGGCTTTATTTCCCACACCCAACACCAACGTACTGAATCCGACCTTGCGTTCGAGAATGAGTTGGGATACCCGATGGGTAATTACCAGACGAAACAGATAGGTAAACCCGAAAAATGCGCCAAGCAGCACAAAATACGATTCTTCGTACAAACGGTCGAACAAGGGGTCGGGTTTGACGGTCAACAGAAAAAAGAAAATCACCAATGTACCGACAAGCGACGAAGTGATGGTCACTAAAAATTCGGTCAACGGTGACTTAAACAACAGTTCTTCGCGATTATAGTAGCCCGATATGGAATAGACCGCCATCCAATACAGCCAGACGATGGGCAAGCCATACCATAGCAATTCGTTCATGCGCATCACCTGGATATCGACAGGCCAAGTCAGTTGAAACTTGCTTTGCAACAAGAGGCAATAAGTCGCCCATGCCAACAAACACGAAAGCGTGTCGGCGCATATGTATTTGAATAACTGTGTTTTATAGTCTATACGCATTGAATTCCAATGCTATCATTCGCGAATCAGTACAAAAGTACCGTTTTTTTCCAACTTTATGATAGATGACGGTTGTTTTTTCACAGTATCACCGCGGCGAAAATCAACGACATAATCCACCATGTTGCACAATTTGGTATCGATTTCGCGGAAAAACGCCGGAGCGGGACAACCGCTAAAATTAGCGGAAGTCGACACGATTGGTCTGCGAAATGCAGCGCACAAGGCTTTTGAGAAAGTCTCTTCTGTAATTCGAATTCCCACACTGCCGTCTTCGGCCAACATAGCGGGCGCCAAATTACGACCCTTCGGATAGATGATGGTCAAAGGTTTTTCGGCAACTTCGATCAAATCCCACGCCATATCGGGCACGTCTTCGACATACGCTTCCATGCGTGCATACGTATCAACCAATGCGATCATTGATTTTGAATCGGCACGTTGTTTGATTTCGAAAATGCGTTTGACTGCTTCGGAATTGGTAGCATCGCAGCCCACCCCCCAAATGGTGTCCGTCGGGTACAGAATCACGCCTCCGGCACGCAAAACCTCGACACATTTTTTCACTTCCGACAATACCTTTTCGTCCATTGTTGATTATTTTATATCGACGAATATAACACGTCTCATTATTTTTTTATACCTTTACCGAGATATTTTTACAAGCTCGCGCCAGCGGCATACGCAAACAGCCGGCCAAAGGCACAACCCATATTTTGCGACGGCAAAAATATGTTTTTTATCGCATTTCACCTACGATATTACAAAAAAAACAACATAAAGATGATTCACAAATGGATTATTAATGAACTAACACCCGAACAGAAAGCATGTAAAGAGACACTATTAAAAGAGACATCATTCAGCCCTACGATTTGCGAACTGCTGGCAAAACGCGGAATCAGCGATAAAAAATCGGCAGAAGCGTTTTTCTGCCCGACAAAGGAGCAGATTCACGATCCTGCCCTCTACAATGACATGGACAAGGCCGTCGAGCGTTTGGATAAGGCAATGCGCAACAACGAGAAAGTGCTGGTTTATGGTGACTATGACGTTGACGGCACTACTGCTGTCGCCCTCGTCTATAAATTTCTGACGGGTATCAATTTTACAAACATCGACTTTTACATCCCAGACCGTTACGACGAAGGATACGGTGTTTCGTACAAAGGCATCGACTATGCGGCAGAGCATGGCTTTTCGCTCATGATTGTACTTGACTGCGGCATCAAAGCCGTCGAAAAAGTCAAATACGCCAAAGAAAAAAACATCGACATCATTATTTGCGACCACCACACCCCCGACGAGGTGTTGCCAGATGCAGTTGCTGTACTTGACGCAAAACGCACCGACTCGACTTATCCGTATCGCGAACTGTCGGGTTGCGGTGTCGGGTTCAAGTTCATGCAAGCAGTAGCCAAAAGCAACAACATTCCGGCAGACCATTTGGAAGCGTTGCTCGACTTGCTGGCCATCAGTATCGCCTCCGATATTGTGCCCATCACAGGTGAGAACAGAGCCTTGATGACGTTGGGGCTGAAACGGCTCAACACCAACCCATGTATCGGTGTGCGCGCCATCCTGAAAGTGTGCGAGCTCGATACTCGCAAAGACATTACCACCAGCGACATCGTATTCAAAATCGGGCCGCGTATCAATGCCAGCGGACGCATGTCGTCAGGACGCGAAGCTGTAGAATTGCTGATTTCCAAAAATCTGGACGACGCCATGGCGCGTAGCGGACGCATCAACACCTACAATCAGGAGAGAAAGGAACTGGACAAGACGATTACCGAACAGGCCAAGGAACAAATTGCAAGCAACCCCGATTTCAAGAATCTCAAATCGACCGTAGTTTACAACAAGGACTGGAGCAAAGGGGTCATCGGTATTGTGGCTTCGCGTTTGAGCGAAACCTATTTCCGCCCGACGGTAGTTTTGACGCGTTCTAACGGTTTTGTTACAGGTTCGGCACGTTCGGTCAGCGGGTTCGACATCTACAAGGCCATTGACAGTTGCCGCGACTTGCTCGAAAACTTTGGCGGGCATATCTTCGCTGCCGGGCTGACGCTCAAAGAGGAGAATGTCGAAGAATTCAAAAGACGTTTCGACTTGTATGTACAGGAGAATATGGGCAAAGAGCAATATGTACCGCAAATCGAAGCAGATACCGAAATCAGCCTCGACGAAATCACGCCCGAATTCTTCAACACACTGCAAAAATTCGCACCGTTCGGTCCAGAGAATCTGAAGCCCGTTTTCATCACAAACAACGTGATTGACCACGGATCAAAGCGTGTCGGCAAAGAACTTGACCACCTGAAGGTTGAGGTGGCTGATCCCCAGACAGGAGCTTGCATGAACGGCATTGCGTTTGGCATGGGTAAAGAGTTTTACGAGCATTTGCACAGTGGCAAACCCGTAGGCGTATGCTACACCGTCGAAGAAAACGATTTCAACGGTCGGAAAACGCTACAGTTGATGGTCAAAGACATTAAAAAGCAGTAACACGACCCATTATGCCCGATTACGAAAGCGTACTCAAAACCTATTGGGGTTACGACCGTTTCAGGCCGATGCAACGCGAAATCATCGAGTCAATCGGGGCGGGACGCGACACGCTGGGGTTGTTGCCCACAGGCGGTGGCAAATCCATCACTTTTCAGGTACCCACCATGGCGAAAGAAGGTCTATGCCTTGTCATCACGCCGTTGGTGGCTTTGATGAAAGACCAAGTGGAGTTGTTGCGCAGCAAAGACATCAAGGCAACGGCTATCTACTCGGGGCTTTCGCCGGACGAAATCCACAATGCGTTCAATTATTGCCTGTATGGAAAATGCAAGTTCCTGTACATCTCACCCGAGCGGCTGCAATCGCAAGAGTTCACTGCCAAACTGCGTCATCTCAAGATAACGCTCATCGCAGTCGACGAGTCGCACTGTATCTCTCAATGGGGATACGATTTCAGACCGGCCTACCGCTCTATCGCTGATGTTCGTCTGCTATTGCCGGGAGTGCCCGTGTTGGCGCTTACCGCCACCGCCACTCCCGAAGTGGTACGCGATATTCAGAATCAGTTGATGTTCGCCAGCGAAAACGTCTTCAAGACAAGTTTTGCCCGCAAGAACTTGATTTATGTGGTACGCAAAACAGAAGACAAGGAGGGGACGATTCTGCGAATCCTCAAAGGAGTGCCCGGCACTTCGGTCATTTATGTACGCAGCCGTGCCAAAACAAAAGAAGTGGCCGAGTTTCTGCAACGCAACAAAATCTCAGCACACTTCTTTCACGCAGGGCTCGACAACACCGAGAAGGACCGCCGCCAGACTGAATGGAAATCAGGCAAAGTGCGAGTGATGGTAGCCACCAATGCGTTCGGCATGGGCATCGACAAACCCGATGTTCGGACCGTCATCCACATTGACATGCCCGACTGCATCGAAGCTTATTTTCAAGAGGCCGGGCGCGCCGGACGCGACGGACAAACGGCATACGGGATCTTATTGTACAACAACAACGACCTGAAAAAGCTCGAAAAACGCATCGCCGACAACTTTCCGCCGCCCGAATACATCCGCAAGGTGTACACATCGGTGTGCAACTACTATCAAATCGGCATCGAAAGCGGCGAGGGTTGCACCTTCGCCTTTAACTTGTTTGACTTTTGCTCCAAGTTTCATTTGTCGCAACTGCCCGCTCATCATGCACTCAAAATTCTGTCCCTGTCGGGATACATGGAATACACCGACGAGGTAAAAACCGCTCCGCGGGTAAGGTTCATCGTTACGAGGCATCAGTTGTACGAAATTGACACGACCGACGACGAAGAAGAGGTTATCAACGGCTTGTTGCGTTCTTATCCGGGATTGTTCACCGACTTTGCTTTTCTTGACGACTGCAAGTTAGCAGCCCGTTGCATGATGAACCGTCAGCAACTTTACGGAACACTGATCAATCTCGCCCGTAGGGGTATTATCCAATTTATTCCCGGCAAAGAGACTCCTTATATCACGTTCACCCGCAACCGCGTCGACGAAAGTCGCGTGTATCTGACCGACGACGCGTTCAGGTTTCGCCAAGAGCGGTTTGTCGAACGCATCCGCGCCATGGAGCACTATGCAACAGACGAGGAGCACTGCCGCTCGCGCCTGTTGCTGCAATACTTCGGCGAAGAAAACAGCTGTGATTGTGGTCGCTGCGATGTTTGTTGCGGTAAACGACCAGACCCCACTCCAGACATTATCAAGAAAGTCAAAGCCTTATTGGCGAATGGTCCGATGCATTTGGAGCAACTGGCTGTCGCTTGCCAGTGCAGTCAGGAGTCGCTTGTCAAAGCCCTACGGTTCATGCGCGACGAAGGGCTTATCCAAATCAATCAAAAAAAAATTGTATCTTTGCGTCATTGATATGGATTTTCAGCTCGACATACTCGGAACAGGTTCGGCCGTCCCCTCGTACGGACGTTTTTCCTCATCGCAGGTCTTGACGACGCACAACAAGAGCTTTATGATTGATTGTGCCGACGGCACGCAATTCCAAATGCGTTCGAAGGGCATACGCAATAACCGATTGGGACACATTTTCCTATCGCACCTGCACGGTGACCACTGCTTCGGACTGATGGCATTCATCTCTACGTTGGGAATGCTCAACCACACCAGCGACCTCTACCTGCACGCCCAGCCCGACCTGAGACCGCTGCTCGAGCCGTGGCTGAAATATTTTTGCGACGACTTGACCTTCCATGTCTATTTCGAGGATTATGATCCGCTCAAACATGCGGTGATTTACGAAGACCGCAGCCTGACGGTCGAAACGATTCCGCTGGTACACGGTGTACCGACAAGTGGCTTTTTGTTCAAAGAAAAGCCGAAGGCCCCGCATCTCGACGGCGAATTGCTAAAGTTCTACGGTGCCACGCTGCACCAGATTCAAGAGGTGAAAGCCGGGAAGGATTTGGTTACGGCCGATGGAAAGTGTATTCCTAACGCACGTTTTGTTACACCGGCAACGCCCCAAAAATCGTACGCCTACTGCTCCGACACCGCCTATTGCGAGCGCATTATACCGATTATCGAAGGGGCTGACGTACTGTTTCATGAATCGACTTTCGGCGAGGCCGAAGCGGCGCGGGCGCGGGCAACCAAGCACTCCACGGCCCGCCAGGCGGCTACGATTGCCCAAAAAGCCGGGGTGGGCCAACTGATTTTGGGGCACTATTCGGCCCGCTACGCGACGCTGGAGCATTTGCTGCAAGAGGCTCAAGAGATTTTCCCGAACACCATCCTCTCGCACGAAGGCGACCACTTGGTATGGTAAGGGAGGGTTATTCCTCTGCCGACACCGTAATTTCTTCTAAGTTTTTCTCATCGAAAAACTCTCCTTCATCGACCTCTCCTTCGAAGTAGATCTCTTTCGTAACCTCTTCCGTTTTATTTTCCAGTTCTTCGGACAAAGCGATACAGTCGGATTGTTCTGTCGATGTGCTGTCTTCCACAGACACACTGAAATCCTCACCTTCGAAGACGTATCCTTCTTCCGCTTGTTCTGTCGCACGCGAACACGAAGCGAGCGCCATTGTTCCCGTCAGCGCTGCCACGCCAACGATTTTGACTGCCTTGCCCATCTGACGGTGGTGCTCCAGTTCTCTGGTTAGGTAGCGTATTTCCTGTTCACAACGCGGGCAGGTGCCCATACAGTCGCCCTCATGCGTGCATTCGTGCGGTTCGAAAGGAATTTGATTGGCTTTTGCTATTTCGCTACGAACCTGTTTCAGTCGGCGGCAAAGTTCTTTTCCGTTATTCATATCATCTTTTGATTTTATATTCAAACAAATCGAAATCGGCAAAACCCATGGCGCGCAACTGGGAAACACTACGCTGCCGGCAATCCTCATCGTTAAACTCCGGAATCAGCGGAATACGCACCGTCACTTCCGCGCAGCGGCCGGCGTCGGACAACAGCCGCAGGTTTTCGAGCACTTGCCGGTTGTCTTTACCCGTATAGGCCCGGTATATCTCGGGATTCATATCCTTGACATCCACAATCCAGTGATTGACCACCGGCAACAGCTGCTCCACAGACGCCTTCGGCACATTCAGACTGGTCTCGACCGACAAGGTCCACATCGGGCCGCACAGCTGGCGAAACTCGCCGATAAATCCGGGTCGGAGCAAAGGTTCGCCCCCGCCGAACGTAACGCCCCCGCCGGTCGCCACAAAATACAGCTCGTCGCACTGGGTCTGCGCATACAACTGCTCCGGGGTCAAGTGCCGCCACTTCGGGCTTTCGTCAAAGCACTGCGCATTGATGCACCACTTGCAGCGTAGCGGACAATGGCCGAAACAAGCCAAGGTTACCACGCCTTTCCCATCCAAATTGATCCGATGGCGGGTCACTGCAAAAAAAGGGGCTGTCTGCGCCATTACTTTTTGTAGAAGAACACGGCGTCGATTTCCACCCCGCCGATTTGGTTGCCGATAATCATTTGTAAGGTATAGGGTTCGGCCGGTTCAAACGCACCCGCGTCAATCATGTCCGAAACGGGGATCTCAAATTCGCACCACGAACCGTCGCCGGCCAACTCGCCGACAGACGGAAGCTCATCCATATACCCGGCACGCTCACCTATCTTAAACACATAACTGTCGTTAATAGAGAACAGCACAGCCATATTGCCTTGGAGTGAACGGCAAGCAATGTGCAGCACCCAGTCTTCATCAAGCATCGACCAATCCATATCGCCGTGAAGCACCAGCTGCGTATCGGCGTCCTCGCTGTCATTAAACAAAAAAACCGGCGCGGGATTCGTTTGCAGAAG
>JAGACJ010000024.1 GCA_017614195.1 Paludibacteraceae bacterium | reverse complement strand
GGCCTACGTAGTAGGTACAGCCATTGCCATCAAGAAAGGCTGCAAAAACGCTGCTGACGCTGCCGAAGCCATCGGTATCGGCTTGCAGGCATTCTGCATCCCCGGATCGGTTGCCGACGACCGCAAAGTAGGTTTGGGCCACGGCAACCTGGCCGCCCGTCCGTTGCGCGAAGAGACCCAATGCTTCGCCTTCCTGGCCGGCCACGAATCGTTCGCCGCTGCCGAAGGTGCCATCAAAATCGCCGAAATGGCCAACAAGGTGCGTAAAAACCCCTTGCGCTGCATTTTGAACGGCTTGGGCAAAGACGCCGCCATGATCATCAGCCGTATCAACGGTTTCACCTATGTTCAAACCGAGTTCGACTACTACACTGGCGAACTGAAAGTTGTCAAAGAAAAAGCCTACAGCAACGGTCCCCGCGCCAAAGTGAAATGCTACGGCGCCGATGACGTACGCGAAGGCGTTGCCATCCTCTGGAAAGAGAACGTGGACGTTTCGATCACGGGTAACTCGACCAACCCGACCCGTTTCCAACACCCGGTAGCCGGTACGTACAAGAAAGAGCGTATCCTCGCCGGCAAACCGTATTTCTCGGTAGCTTCGGGTGGTGGTACCGGCCGTACCCTGCACCCCGACAACATGGCTGCAGGCCCGGCTTCGTACGGTATGACCGACACCCTTGGCCGTATGCACTCTGACGCTCAATTCGCAGGTTCTTCTTCGGTTCCCGCACACGTTGAGATGATGGGCTTCCTCGGTATCGGTAACAACCCGATGGTAGGTTGCACCGTTGCTTGCGCCGTAAACGTAGCCTTGGCTTTGAGCAAATAATCAATTGCCACTTCAATAAAAAAGCCGTTCCTATTGTAGGGACGGCTTTTTTTGTGATAGATAAAAATCAGAAACCGAGATTTTCGCCAACCAGCACCACTTTGATGCGGCCGGGCACGTTGCACAGCCGGGTGCGCACAAACGAGCAGCAGATGCTTTGGGGCGATTTGCAGTCGGCGCACTGGCCCGTCGAGGCACACGGGGTCTGCAAACCAAAGCGCGCCACATTGACCGGTGCAGCCGTATTGCGGGCACGCGACACGGCTTCTTCGAGCGTAGGTGCCACTTTGTTCATACCTACCGCCACAATAACCTGTCTTGGCCCGAACGTCAGCGCCGCCACCCGGTTGCCGTTAGCGTCGATATTGTACAGCTGGCCGTCGGCCGTAACCGCATTTGAGCTCATCAAATAAGTATCGCACAAAAGCGACTCGCGCATCAGCTGGAGTTTTTCTTCGCGGTTAGCCGCCTTGTCGCGGTCAATCACCTTGCGATGTCCACGGGCCCAGTCTATCAGGCCGAGCGCCTCAATGGTCATGGAACCACCCCATGCCACAGTATCGGTTTCGGGAATCAAAGATTGGATCAACTTGGCGGCTTCGGTGCGGTCTTTGCAATAATAGGCGTCGAAATGACGGGCTTTCAGTGCCTTGACCACCGTATTGCCCAGTTGTTCGAAATAAATTTGTTGCGGTGTCATAAATTTTATGGTTTACTATGCAAATGTACACATTTTTTCGGGAAAACGGCTGTTGCCAAAAGGGCATAAAAAAACCTCCTGCGCCAGCACCCCTACAAGCACAGGAGGGCGTGCCCCGAAGGACACTATAAAAATTGTCGTACTTTCTTCTAAAAAGCATGCAAATGTAATGCGATTTTCGGGTTTTAAGCCACTTCTGACGCATCTTTTAACAAACTTTTGTTTTGTATAAAACTTTCTAACAAAACAAACTGGTTTTTCGGCACACAAGCACCCGAATTCGGCATTTTTATCGTATCTTTGCAACGAATTTAATTCCACAACGGATTATGCAAGAAAAAATTATCGTGCTTGACTTTGGTGGCCAATACGCGCACCTCATTGCCAACCGCGTTCGTCGATTGGGAGTATTCACCGAAATTCATTCGCCCGTTGCGCCCGTAAGCGAGTTGCAAGGTGCGAAAGGAATTATTTACAGTGGCGGTCCTGCCAGCGTTTACGCCGAGGACGCTCCCGAATACAATCCCGAGATTCTGGACCTCCCCGTTCCCAAATTGGGCATTTGTTATGGACATCAGCTGCTGGCCACGCAATTGGGTGGTCAAGTGGTTCCCGGCAAAGTCAAAGAGTATGGTATCGCCGACTTGCAAGTAAAGGTAGCCGACAACCCCTTGTTGAAAGGGATTCCGTCGGAATCGCCCATGTGGATGAGCCACGGCGACCGTGTCGAAAAACTGCCGCAAGGTTATCAAATCATCGCATCGACAAAAGACTGCGAAGTTGCCGCTGTGGCACACACCGAAAAACAAATCTACGGAATACAGTTCCACCCCGAAGTGACGCACAGCCGTTACGGCATGCAACTGCTTGACAACTTTATCGACATTTGTAGCTGCAAACGCGAGTGGAACATGAAGAGCTACCTGCCCCTCATCACCGACAAAATCCGCAAGGAAGTCGGCAACCGCAAAGTGTTCCTGCTCGTTTCGGGCGGTGTCGACAGCACCGTGGCGTTCGTTTTGCTCAACAAAGTATTGGGAACCGACCGCGTCATGGGTCTTCACATCGACAACGGCATGATGCGCCTGGGCGAGTCGAAAAACATCACCGATTTTCTCAAACGCGAGGGCATGGACAATTTGATTGTGGTCGATGCTTCGGAAGACTTTTTGAGCCGATTGGAAGGCATTACCGCCCCTGAGGAAAAACGCAAGCGGATTGGTGCTACCTTCCTGACGGTCAAAGACAAGGAAATGGCCAAACTGCACCTCGACTTCAGCCAATGGATGACGGCACAAGGCACCATCTATCCAGACACCATCGAAAGTGGCGGCACCAAAAACGCCGACCTCATCAAGACCCACCACAACCGCGTAAAGGAAGTGATGGACCTCATGGAGCAAGGCATGCTGCTTGAGCCGCTGGCCGACTTGTACAAAGACGAGGTACGCGCATTAGGCGAGGAATTAGGTATTCCCCACGACTTGGTATGGCGCCACCCCTTCCCCGGACCTGGACTCGGCGTGCGTCTGCTTTGCAGCGACGGCAAAGGTTCGTTCGAAACAAACCGTTCGACCGCTGGCTTGGACGATTATCTGAAAGCCAACAACATCGAAGGTTATGTATTGCCCGTCAAGAGTGTCGGCGTACAAGGCGACGGACGCACTTACGCCCAACCCTTCTTGCTAACAACACCTTCGTTGGATTGGAAAGCTTGCGAGCGTTTCAGCACCGACTTGGTAAACCGTTTCAAAACCATCAACCGCGTTATCTGGCAAGTCGGCAGCGTCAGCGATGAAATGCCTAAACTGACAGAGCAATACGCCACCCGCAAACATTTCGATGAGCTCCGCAAATTCGACGACATCTGTACGCAATTCTTGCGCGAGAACAATTTGTATGAGAACATCTGGCAAATGCCGGTTGTGCTGACACCGCTTCGCACCAACGGCAAACCTTGCATCGTGATGCGCCCGGTCAACAGTTCGGAGGCCATGACCGCCAACTTCGCCGAAATCGACAAGACCTTGTTGCAAGGTCTTTGGGAACGGTTTATGGCAGAGGGCGCCGGCTCGCTGTGGTACGATGTCACCCATAAGCCCCCAGGCACCATCGAATGGGAATAAACGATTAAAAAATATTTTTTTGTGACAGCGTTTAATCTTTTTGATTATCTTTGCGTCAAACAAAACGAATAACATTAAAATTAAAGTATATGAAAACTAAAGCATTGTTTCTGTCTTTGATGTGTTTGATTTGCGGTTGTGTGTTTGCACAGGACGCTGCAGTCAGCGCACCCGCCCCCGATCTCGAATTTAACGAACGCGTTCACGACTTCGGTCAAATCAACGAAGAAAACGGTAAAGTTAACACTTTGTTCGAGTTCACCAACAACACCAATGTTCCCATCACATTGACCAATGTGCGCGCATCTTGCGGATGCACCACCCCGCAATGGTCGAAGGAACCGATTGCTCCGGGCAAGAAAGGTGTTATCACAGTTACATATAATCCCAAAGGCCGTCCGGGCAACTTTAACAAAAGTATTACCGTAACCTACATCTTGGCCGGTGACACCGAATCGAAAACGGCTGTCGTAAACATCAAGGGCGAAGTGATTCCCGCGCCGAAACCCGCAGCAGAATAATTGACCCAATCATAAAAAAGAGTCCGCACACCGAAAGTGTACGGACTTTTTTGTATCTTTCGGAAAAATGATTTCCATGAAACATTTTCTGGTTACACTATTCATAACGGTCGTCACGATTCTCGGCGCATACGCGGAGCCAGTCATTGTTTTTGACACAGACAGTGTCGATGTCGGCACGATTACCGATGAGACGGCAGAGATGGAATGCAGTTTCTTTTTCTGCAACGAAACCGAAGAACCATACATCATTAACCGTATCGAAACCTCGTGCAGATGCGATGTAACCCACTGCTCGACTGCGCACACCGAGTCGGGCTATATGGGGTATATCATTGCCACGGTCAATTTCGAAGGTCTCAAGAACGGCCGTTTTTCGAAACACATTTACCTTTACTCAAACACCAAAACAATCCGGCTGGTCATTTACGGCGAAATAGATTTCCCAGTCAAAGT
>JAGACJ010000023.1 GCA_017614195.1 Paludibacteraceae bacterium | reverse complement strand
GGACGAAGCCCGCAAACATGCCGAAGTGTGCCTCAAGCCCGAAGAAGTGTCAATGGCTATTGGTAAAGGCGGTATGAATATCCGTTTGGCCATCAAGTTGACCGGATACGATATCGAAGTGTTCCGCGATATTGCCAACGAGGTACAGGAAGAGGATATCTATTTGGATGAGTTTAACGACGAAATCGAACAATGGATTATCGATGTGTTCAAAGAGTTGGGCTACGATACCGCCAAGAGCGTATTGGCTGTATCTCGCGACGAATTGTTGAAAGCCACCGATTTGGAAGAGGAAACCATCGATCATGTAATTGAAGTATTACGAGCAGAATTTGAATAACACCCATCTATGCCAGTAAAGTTAAGCAAAGTAACAAAAGATTTTAACGTAGGTCTTCGAACGATTGTCGATTTCCTAAGTTCCAAAGGCTATGCAGATATTGAGGAAAACCCGAATTTCCGTATAACCGAGGAGCAGTATGAACTGTTGGAAAACGAGTATCGGAAAGACAAAACCCAAAAGAAGGAGTCTGATATCTTAGGACTGCGTCATAAAGAGAAAATCAAAGCGGAAACTACGGTTTCGCTTGAAGAATTCAAGAAAAAGGAAGAGGCTGAGGAAATTAAGATAGAGGTGGAGGCCCGTCGGCCGAAAATTCTTGGCAAGATTGATTTGGACGCGACCAATGGTAAGAAAAAGGCAGAGTCGGAATCTGCACCGGAACCAGCACCTGTGTCGGTGCCGGAGAAACCGGTGGCGGTCGAGGAGGCAGTTGCTGCACCCAAAGAAAATCCGGCCGAAGAACCCGCAAAGCCTGCCGAACCTGAAGTCTTTTCGCCTGTATCGCAGTCAGCTCCAGCCACTGGTGTCAAGGTGGTTGGTACAATTGACTTGTCTGCATTGAACCAAAAAACGCGTCCCAATAAAAAGTCCAAGGAGGAACGCCGCAAGGAGCGTGAGGAGAAACAAGCCCCGAAAGGTCAACCAGGAGTGGCTGGTGCAACCAATGATGAAAAGAAAAAACGCAATCGTATCCAAAAAGAACGCGTTGATCTGAACAAACCTTTCAATGGCCAACAAGGAAAGAACGGCAAGAAAGACCGCCGTTCGTTTGATCATACCCAGCCGAGTGAGGAAGATGTTCAAAAGCAGGTGAAAGAAACGTTGGCCATGCTGACAAACAAGCAGAAGTCAACCAAGGGTGCCAAATACCGCAAGGACAAACGTCTTGCCGCTTCGCAGCGTATGCAGGAAGAACAAGAACAGGAACGTTTGGAAGGGCAGACCATCAAAATTACCGAATTTGTTACGGCTAATGAGTTGGCGAGCATGATGAATGTGCCTGTAACCAAGGTTATTGGCACTTGCATGAACTTGGGTCTGATGGTTTCAATCAACCAGCGTTTGGATGCCGAGACCATCAATATCGTTGCCGACGAATTCGGATTCAAGACCGAATATGTCAGCGCACAGGTAACCGAAAGTATCAATGAGGTTGAGGACAAACCCGAAGACTTGTTGCCGCGTGCCCCGATTGTAACGGTGATGGGTCACGTTGACCATGGAAAGACCTCGTTGCTCGATTATATCCGCAAATCGAATGTGATTGCCGGTGAGGCTGGCGGTATTACGCAGCACATCGGTGCCTATAACGTGACGTTGGAAAGCGGACAGCACATTACGTTCCTTGATACTCCGGGTCACGAGGCGTTTACCGCCATGCGTGCTCGTGGTGCGCAGGTTACCGACGTGGCCATCATCATTGTGGCTGCCGACGACGACATCATGCCCCAGACCGTTGAGGCCATTCACCATGCCGCCGCTGCCAATGTGCCTATCGTATTTGCCATCAACAAAATCGATAAGCCGACGGCAAACCCCGATAAAATCAAGGAGGCTTTGGCCAAAATGAACTACCTTGTCGAAGAGTGGGGCGGCAAATACCAGTCGCAAGACATTTCGGCCAAGAAGGGTATCGGTGTCAACGAATTGCTTGAGAAAGTGTTGCTTGAGGCCGAAATCCTTGACCTGAAGGCCAATCCCAATAAAAACGCCGTTGGTTCGGTCATCGAGTCGTCGCTCGATAAAGGTCGTGGTTATCTGGCTACGGTTTTGGTCGAGGGCGGTACGCTTAAGATGGGCGACAATATTGTGTGTGGAACCCATTTTGGCCGTGTTAAGGCCATGTTCAATGAACGTAATCAGCGCATTCAGAAGGCGTTGCCTGCAGAACCGGTGCTGGTGCTCGGTTTGAATGGCGCACCGCAGGCCGGCGAAAAATTCAACGTGTTGGATACCGAGCAAGAGGCGCGCGAAATTGCTACCAAGCGTGAGCAGTTGCAACGCGAGCAGAGTATCCGTACGAAGAAACACCTTACGCTCGACGAGCTTGGCCGTCGTATTGCCTTGGGCAACTTCCAAGAATTGAATGTGATTGTCAAAGGCGACGTGGACGGTTCGATTGAGGCTTTGTCCGACTCGTTGATCAAGTTATCGACTCCCGAAATTCAAGTCAATGTGATTCATAAGGCAGTGGGTGCGATTTCGGAGTCTGACGTCATGTTGGCTTCGGCTTCGAACGCCATTATCGTCGGCTTCCAAGTGCGTCCGTCAGTTGATGCCCGCCGCTTGGCCGAGAAAGAAGAAATCGATATCCGTTTGTACTCGATTATCTACGATGCCATCGAACAATTGAAGGATGCCATGGAAGGTATGCTTTCGCCCGAAATCAATGAAGAGGTCACCGCTACGCTCGAAGTGCTTGAATTGTTTAAAATCAGCAAAGTGGGAGTTGTGGCAGGTTGTATGGTTCGCGACGGCAAGATCAAGCGTTCCAACAAGGTGCGTGTCATTCGCGACGGCATTGTCATCCATTCGGGTGCGCTTGGCTCGCTCAAACGCCTCAAAGACGATGTCAAAGAGATGTCGACGGGTATGGATTGCGGTCTGAATATCGAGCATTACAACGATTTGAAAGTGGGTGACATGATTGAATCGTTCGAAGAAGTAGAAGTGAAGAAAACCCTTTAATTGTGTCAACAATTGATATTTGGCTCCTACTTCCGCTATTGTGGGGGTTGGTGCGGGGCTTGTATAAAGGACTACTCGATACAATTTGTTCGGTAGTCGGTGTCGTGGGCGGCCTTTACGCCGCCTCGGCGTATGCATCGACTGTGGGCGCCATGATGGGCGACTGGTTCGAATTGAAAGAACATCAGTTGTATGTGATTGCCTATATCGTGGTTTTTGTAGGCGTCGCGTTAATCGTTTTAATTGTTACAAAAATCGTTGAGCAATTTTTGAAAGCCATGACGCTTTCGTGGGTTAACCGCCTGCTTGGAGGTTTGTTCGGCCTGTTGAAATATGCCTTGATAGTGAGCATTGTGCTTAATTTGCTCGATGTGTTCCACCAGCGGACAGGTCTGCTCAAAGAGACATCGGAATCAACGCAAGCATCTATGCTTTACGAACCATTGAGACAGTTCGGTCCGTTCGTCTTACCGTATTTTAGTGTTTACGTAGATCAATTGAATGAAAAAAACGGGACAGAAGAAGTTGTTGAATGATCTTTCCAACTCGGAATATAAATACGGATTTTCGACTGATGTTGATACCGATATATTCCCGATGGGGTTGGATGAATCGGTCGTGCGCGCCATTTCGGCCAAAAAGCATGAACCGCAGTGGTTGCTTGACTTCCGTTTGAAGGCCTATCACAAATGGTTGACGATGGAGCACCCTGCTTGGGCGCATCTGCAAATTCCAGAAATCGATTTTCAGAAAATCTCTTATTATGCCGCGCCTCGTAAAAAACAAGCCGGTGACGGGCAGCAAATCGACCCCGAGTTGGTCGATACGTTCAACAAGCTGGGCATTCCGCTCGAAGAACAGAAGCGCCTGTCAGGCATGGCGGTCGATGCGGTGATGGACAGCACTTCGGTCAAGACCACTTATAAGGAAGAGTTGTCGAAGTTAGGGGTGATTTTCTGTTCGATTGGCGAGGCGGTGGCAGAATATCCCGATTTGGTTCAGAAATATCTGGGATCGGTGGTATCGTATGCCGACAATTTCTATGCCGCGCTCAATAGCGCAGTCTTTAGCGACGGCTCTTTTGTGTATATTCCCAAGGGCGTGCGTTGTCCGATGGAGCTTTCGACCTATTTCCGAATCAATGCCATGGGAACCGGCCAGTTTGAGCGCACGCTCATCGTGGCCGACGACGACTCGTATGTGTCGTACCTTGAGGGCTGTACCGCTCCGATGCGCGATGAAAACCAGTTGCACGCCGCCATTGTCGAAATCGTGGTGCTCGACCGCGCCGAAGTCAAGTATTCGACGGTGCAAAACTGGTATCCCGGCGATAAGGATGGCAAGGGAGGTATCTACAATTTTGTAACCAAGCGGGCTTTGTGTCAAGGCGAATCCTCTAAGGTCTTCTGGACGCAGGTTGAAACAGGATCGGCTATCACATGGAAATATCCGGGTTGTGTGCTCAAGGGCGACAATTCGGTGGGTGAGTTCTATTCAGTTGCCTTTACCAACAATTACCAACAGGCTGATACGGGTACCAAAATGATACATTTGGGCAAAAACACCCGCAGCCGCATCGTGTCGAAGGGTATTTCGGCCGGCAAAAGCCAGAATGCCTACCGCGGCTTGGTCAAGGTGGGCAAAAACGCCGACGGCGCGCGCAACTTTTCGCAGTGCGACAGTTTGCTGATAGGCAAGTCTTGTGGGGCGCACACGTTCCCCGTGATTGATGTGCAGAACCCGACGGCCGTGCTCGAACATGAGGCCAGTACCTCCAAAATCAATGAAGACCAGTTGTTTTATTGCAACCAACGCGGTATTTCGACCGAAGACGCGGTGGGTTTGATTGTAGGTGGTTTTACCAAAGAAGTGTTAAACAAATTACCGATGGAATTTGCCGTTGAGGCGCAAAAGCTGTTGCAGATTTCGTTGGAAGGAAGTGTAGGATAATTATGTTGCTCGAAATTAAAGATTTACATGCCGAAATCGAAGGCAAAGAGATTTTGCGAGGCATCAATTTAAGTATAGGTGAGGGCGAGGTGCATGCCATCATGGGGCCCAACGGTTCGGGCAAAAGTACCTTGTCGGCCGTGTTGGCGGGGCACAAGGCCTACCGGGTTACCTCGGGCGAGGTCTGGTTCAAAGGACAGAACCTGCTGGAAATGGCTCCAGAGGAGCGTTCGCGTGCCGGATTGTTCCTCAGTTTCCAGTATCCGATCGAGATACCGGGCGTCAGCATGGTCAATTTCATGCGTGCTGCCGTTAACGAACATCGCAAATACAAACAACTTCCCGCACTTACAGCCGGCGAGTTTCTCAAGCTTATGCGCGAGAAGAAAGAAATCGTGCAGCTCGATAGCAATCTGACCAACCGCTCGGTGAACGAAGGATTCTCTGGAGGTGAAAAAAAACGCAACGAAATATTCCAGATGGCGATGCTTGAGCCATCGCTATCGATTTTGGACGAGACCGACTCGGGGCTTGACATCGATGCCCTGCGCATCGTTTCTGAAGGAGTGAATAAACTCAAACGCCCTGACAATTCGACGATTGTGATTACGCACTATCAGCGTTTGCTCGATTATATTGTGCCCGATGTGGTACATGTGTTGTACAAGGGACGCATTGTGCGCACCGCCGGTCGCGAACTGGTGGCCGAGCTCGAGGAAAAAGGTTACGATTGGATCAAACAAGAGGTGGGCGAATGATTTTAGACGCATACATATCGCTGTTTCGTGAGCATCGCGCGGCATTCAATGCGGGTGCCCCGGAGTGGCTTGCCCGTGCGCGGGAGGCATCGCTGCAGGCACTTGCCGACAGTGCGGACCTGAGCGAATTGGAGGCCTACGCCACCGATTATGGCATGAACCCCAATCGTTTGCAACCGTCCGAAGATCCTGCCAAGGTGTTTTCGTGCGAGATTCCCGGCATCACGACCTACAACTATCTCGTGTTCAACGATAGTTGTTATGCCCAACCTAAACGCCAACTGCCCCAAGGAGTGGTGGATTGTCCGCTTTCTGAAGCCATTGCGAAATATCCCGATTTGGTGGCCCGTTATTGGGGCAAAAACAATACGTGCAATGCCAATTGGCATTTTAATCAGGTCTTCGCTCAAGACGGTTTGTTTGTCTATTTGCCGAAAAACACCCAACTCGACCGTCCGATTCAATTGGTGAATCTGATGTACGACAACCAGCCGCGCATGGCGGTCAGCCACAACCTGATTATTGTTGAAGACGGAGCCAAAGCCCAGGTGCTCGTTTGTGACCACGCGTATGGCGAGACGCAGTACCTCTCGAACCGCTATACCGAGGTATATGTAGGAGCAGGCGCCCAATATGAACATTATAAGTTGGAAAGCACCAACGATCAAATGACGAATGTGTCTACGGTGTCGCTCGAGTTGCAGGCCGGAGCAAAAGTGTTGACCAATAGCATCACTTTGCATGGCGGACGTACCAGTAACGACGTGCAAGTCAAACTGTCGGGCGAGGGGGCGCATTTGTCCATTAACGGTTTGGCTTTGGGCGCCAATCGCCAGTGCATCAGCAATCATACCGACATTTGGCACAAAGTGGCAGGCGCTACAAGTACCGAGTTGTTCAAATATATTCTCGATGGTGAGTCGCAGGGCGATTTCTATGGGTTGATAAAAGTGGATCCCGGAGCTGACCGCACTATGGCTCTTCAAACCAACCGCAATCTCTGCCTTTCGGCGGATGCCCGTATGCAAAGCCGTCCGCAACTCGAGATTTATGCCGACGACGTGCAGTGCAACCATGGATCGGCTACGGGGCAGTTAGACGAAAAAGCGTTGTTCTATATGCAGTCGCGCGGCATTTCCGAGTCCGAAGCCCGCTTTTTGCTGATGAGTGCGTTCGCCTACGAGGTGCTCGACAATATCGGCATCGAAGCAGTGAAAGACCGCTTGCGCTTAATGATTGAGCGCCGCTTGCGCGGTGAAAAATACAATTGCGCCACTTGTTCGATGTGCAAATGACAGATATTCAAGCAAATATTGATTCTATACGCCAAGATTTCCCTATTCTTGAGACGCAGGTGTACAAGCATCCGCTTGTGTATCTTGACAATGCGGCAACGACGCAGAAACCGCGTCAGGTAATCGAGAAAATAGAGGAGGGGTATCGTCGTCAGAATGCCAATGTGCATCGTGGCGTGCATTTTCTCAGCCAGATGGCAACCGAGGCGCATGAAGACGCACGGCGTTGTGTGGCGTCGTTTTTGAATTCGTCATCCGAGCGCGAGATTATATTTACGCGTGGCACGACCGAATCCATCAACCTGGTCGCTTTTTCGTTTGGCGAAAAGTTTGTGTCCGAGGGCGATGAAATTATCGTTACCGAAATGGAACATCATTCCAATATCGTGCCTTGGCAGATGTTGTGTCAGCGCAAGGGGGCGGTATTGAAGGTCGTCCCGTTCAACGACCGTGGAGAGTTGGATTTGCAAGTGCTTAGTTCATTGCTGGGTCAGCGAACCCGACTGGTGGCCGTGGCGCATGTTTCCAATACGTTGGGCACGGTGAACCCTGTTGCCGAAATTATTCGCACCTGCCACGAGGCAGGCGTCCCGGTATTGGTCGACGGTGCGCAGTCGGTGCCGCACCAGACCATTGACGTACAGGTGCTTGATGCCGATTTTTACGTCTTCTCCGGGCACAAAGTCTATGGACCTACCGGCATCGGTGTCTTGTATGGAAAAGAAAAATGGTTGGAGCAAATGCCTCCGTATCAAGGTGGTGGAGAGATGATTGCTACGGTTTCGTTCGAGAAAACGACGTACAACGAACTGCCTTATAAATTTGAGGCTGGCACGCCCGATTTTATCGGTTCTACCGCTTTGGCCGAAGCGATTCGCTATGTGCAGCGCATAGGTATGGATAATATCCGGCGCTACGAGTCCGACTTGTTGCAGTATGCCACCCGTCAGCTCATGCAGATTGACGGAATGCGCATTTTCGGCCAGGCCGGAAACAAGGAGTCGGTCATTTCGATGCAGGTTGGTAAGATTCATCCGTACGATATGGGCACTTTGCTCGACAAGTTAGGCATTGCCTTGCGTACGGGACATCATTGCGCCGAGCCGGTGATGCGTCATTTCGGTATCGAGAGTACGCTTCGGGCTTCGTTTGCCCTATACAATACCAAAGCCGAGGTCGATTATTTGGTGGAAGGTATTCGCAAAGTCAGAAATTTATTTGAATGATTATGACAGTCAATGAATTACAAGATCAGGTGATTGAAGATTTTTCGGCATTCGACGAGTGGTTCGACAAATATGCCATGCTGATAGAGTTGGGCAATTCCTTGCCTGAGATACAAGAGTCACAGCGAGTGGAGCAGAACCTTATTCAAGGATGTCAGAGTCGCGTATGGCTCGACGCACATATCGATGAGGCTACCGGCCATGTCATATTTGAGGGCGACAGCGATGCGGTCATTGTCAAGGGCATTCTTTCGCTATTGATTCGGGTTTTGTCTGACCACGCCCCCATCGAAATCGCCCAGTCTGACTTGTATTTTATCGAACGCATCGGCCTAAAAGAACACCTTTCGCCCACACGATCCAATGGTCTGCTGGCCATGGTCAAGCAGATGAAACTGTATGGGCTGATATTCAGCAAACGTGCGCAATAACCCCTCACCACAGTGGAGAGAGGCTTGGGGGGGAGGTCTTGCACAATCCCGCAAAATCTTTTATCTTTGCAACATTGGCGCCAATCGAAAACGGTTGTCGCCTATCTTAATATTCATATAATAACACAACAATATGGAAGTCATTCAAAGTTTTACCATCGATCATACCCGGCTCAAACCGGGCATTTACGTGTCGCGCCAAGACAAAGGTTTCACCACCTTCGACCTGCGCATAACCGAGCCCAACAAAGAACCGGCCGTCGCTCCGGCGGCCATGCACAGCATCGAGCACCTGATGGCGACATGGTTCCGCAATTCGCTAGTAAAGGATGATGTGGTCTATGTCGGACCGATGGGGTGCCTTACCGGAATGTACATTGTAATGACCGGTACCTATTCAGTGCAGGACATGCGACAGCTGACCATCCAGTGCCTCGAGTGGATGCTGACACAAGACAAGGTGCCTGCGACCACCCCCGACACCTGTGGCAACTACTTGTTGCACGACCTGCCGATGTGTCATTGGGAGAGCCGTCGCTATCTCGATCGGCTGAAAAACGATTTCCATTGCGAATACGCCAAACTGCAAGTCGTGTTGGACGACGGCAGACGGTTTGCCGACGCATAAATTTGCTGTTCCTTTGCATTCGAATGACTAAATCGGATGCGGATTCGATTCAGGCAATCTCCGTTTTGTAATACAATTGTAACATCTTGCAGCTGGGGTTTGTGATGTTTTTTGGGTTCGGCTGGTGGCGGATGGTTTCGTAAATGTAAAAATGGTCGAAAAAACTTCGAAAAAGGCCCTATTGAAAATCAACGAGTTGCGAAGAAAATGCGATTTTCTTGAAAAAAAGATGCGAAAATATTTGGAGAGTATTTGATAAGTCCATACCTTTGCACCCGCTTTTGAGACGCAAGGGGGCTTGCGACCAGGGCTTGAAAAAATTTTGAAAAAAGTTTGGAAAAGTTTTGGTGGATGAAAAAAAGGCATTACCTTTGCAGTCCCGCTCGATGAGAGAGGGGCGCGAGAGCGCGAGAAGAGAGAGTTCTTTGACAGACTGATACAACAAACAACCAAAACAAGGTAAAAAAATAGCGACCGTCAATAACTGAAAGGTTATTGGACCAACCTAGAGCAAAAACAGAGAACAAACAAAAAAATATAAATACAACGAAGAGTTTGATCCTGTCTCAGGATGAACGCTAGCGACAGGCCTAACACATGCAAGTCGAGGGGTAACAGGGGAGCTTGCTTCCGCTGACGACCGGCGCACGGGTGAGTAACACGTATGCAACCTACCTGTAAGAGGGGGATAACCCGGAGAAATTCGGACTAACACCGCATAATACCGATTGGAGGCATCTTCGATCGTTTAAATATTTATAGCTTACAGATGGGCATGCGTATGATTAGCTAGTTGGTGGGGTAACGGCCCACCAAGGCTGCGATGTCTAGGGGAACTGAGAGGTTGGTCCCCCACACTGGAACTGAG
>JAGACJ010000022.1 GCA_017614195.1 Paludibacteraceae bacterium | reverse complement strand
CCCCCTCTGTTTTTATTAAAATATGTTAAGAAATTGACTGCGGTTTCGTAACGAGGAATGGACGATTCATTTCCGTTCGCATTGTTATTTTTCATGTACAACAAAGACGACAAAAATCGCTATCTTTGCCACCATAATCCTTGAACTTATGGAAATACCCCAACTGGTTGCGTCGCAGCAACTGTATTTCAGAACCGACCAGACACGCGATGTGAGCAAACGGCGCGAGGCTCTCAAAAAACTGCGCAAAGCCATCGCCAGTAACGAAAAGAACATTGCGAAGGCACTCGAGCAGGACTTGGGCAAAGCCAAAGCCGAAGCCTATATGACCGAAACCGGCATTGCTCTGACAAGCCTGCGATATTTTATCCGAAACATCCGCACACTTGCAAAAGACAAAAAGGCCAAGACACCCGTAACCCTGATGCCGGGCAAATGCCGCATCGTAGCCGAACCCTACGGCTGCACCCTCATCATCGCCCCATGGAACTACCCCTTCTTGCTGGCCATCGACCCGCTTATCGCTGCCGTGGCTGCCGGCAACTGCGCCATCGTCAAACCATCGGAAATGGCCCCGGCCACCTCGCAAGTCATTGCCGACATTATAAAATCGTGTTTTGAGCCCGACTGGGTAGCCGTATGCCAGGGAGGAATCGAAACAAGCGAGGCTTTGCTAAAAGAACGCTTCGACTATATTTTCTATACGGGTAGCCCCCGTGTGGGAAAAATCGTGATGCAGCACGCCGCCATGCACCTGACGCCCGTCACCCTTGAGTTAGGCGGCAAAAGCCCCTGCATCATCGACGAAACAGCCGACATAGAAGTCGCCGTGAGACGAACCGTCTTCGGCAAAGTGGTCAACGCTGGGCAAACCTGCGTGGCCCCCGACTACCTGCTGGTACACCAAAGCTGGCGCGACCGGTTGCCTGAGGTTTTCAAGGCCCAGTCCGAATTGCTGCTTGGCGAAAAACCGCTTGAGAGCAAGGAGTACACCCACATTATCAACCGCAAGCATTTTGACCGGCTGACGGCCTATCTGCAAGACGGGAAAGTGCTGGCGGGAGGCGACATCCGCACCGACACGCTCACCATTACGCCCACGTTGCTCGAGGTCAGCGACCCCAACGTCAGCGTCATGCAAGAAGAAATCTTCGGACCCATCTTGCCTGTCATATTTTACGAGCATATATCGGAAGTGTACGAATATGTGCGCAGCCACGAAAAACCGCTGGCCCTGTACCTGTTCTCGACCGACTACAGCGTCATCGACTATGTGATGCACAATATTCCGTTTGGCGGGGGCTGCATCAACGACACGCTGATGCATGTGGCCACGCACCACCTGCCGTTCGGCGGCATCGGCAACAGCGGCATGGGGCAGTACCACGGCCAATGGGGCTTCGAAACCTTCACGCACCAAAAGTCGGTGGTGATGAAACCGTTGGCCGGGGATCTCAGTTTCAGATACCCGCCCTACACCTGGAAAAAACTGCGTCTGATCAAATTCTTTTTACGATAACCCGATGCCCAACACCGCTATTCCTGTACCCAAAGCACCCATCCAACTGGTGGCACTCGATATCGACGGCACATTGGCCGACAGCCATAAAAACATTTCGGAAACCAATATTGCCGAACTCGACCGCATACAGCAAGCCGGCGTCAAAGTGGCATTGGTGTCGGGCCGGCCTACCTACGGCATCCTTCCGACTGCCCGCAAAATACATTTGGAGCAGTTTGGCGGTTACATTCTTGCGTTCAATGGGGCAAAAATCACACAAGCCGACACACAAGAAGTGTTGTACGAAAACGCATTGGCTCCTAGCATGATTCCAGCCATCTACGAGGCAGCCAAAGAACTGAAAGCCGAGATCATCACCTATAGCGATGGGGCCATTCTCTCCGAAAACCCCAGTTACAAATATGTGCAACGCGAGGCACAAATCAACAAGATGCCTACGTGCGAGGTAAGAAATCTGGTCGAAGCCACCATTTTTCACACCCCAAAATGTCTGTTACTGGCCGAACCGGACCATCTTGCCATGGTAGAGAAAGAGATGCAGCGCCGTTTCAAAGGGCTGAGCATTTATCGTTCGGAACCTTATTTTTTGGAAATCGTGCCACAAGGCATTGACAAGTCTGAGTCGCTTAACCGCCTGACGGCAATGATTGGTTGCACCATGGAGCAACTGTTGGCTTGTGGCGACGGATACAACGATATGACCATGGTGCGCGACGCCGGTATCGGGGTAGCCATGCAGAATGCGCAAAACGAAGTCAAGGCAGTGGCGGCATGGGTATCGCCGCTCACCAACGACCAAGACGCAGTAGCCGATGCTATACGGCGTTTTGTTCCGTAGTAGCACCGGCCACTGTTAATCAGTATAATCCAGATGATTATTTCGAAGCACGGCGACGGCGGAAGCCGCCAGCCGGTTTTTCGGGCGTATCTTCGATAATCTTGACACAATCGGCATACGTCAACGAGGCGGCTTCGCTTCCACGGGGCAGTTTGTAGTTTTTGTCACCTTTTTTGAGGTAAGCACCATAACGTCCGTTAAGCAACTGCATCTCGGGATCTTCGTCAAACGTCTTAATCACGCGGTTGGTTTCGGCTTCGCGTTTGGTCTTGATCAGTTCAATGGCTTCTTCAAGCGTAACCGTAATGGGGTCGAACTGCTTGGGTAGCGAACAAAAAGCACCGTTGTGTGCCACGTATGGTCCGAAACGTCCGACAGAAACTTTCACCTCCTTGTCTTCGAACTGACCCAAAACGCGAGGAAGTTTGAACAATTCGAGGGCCTCTTCAAGCGTAATGGTCGCCATCGACTGGTTTTTCTTAAGCGAAGCGAACTGCGGTTTTTCGTCGTCCGTAGCCGAACCGATTTGCGCCACAGCACCATAGCGTCCAATCTTAACCGAAACCGGTTTTCCTGTTTTCGGATCGGTGCCTAACACACGCTCGCCGACTTTATGTTCGAGGTGCTGCTGCATTGATTCTTCGATAAGCGGATGAAAGCCTTTGTAGAAAGAGTCGATGGTTTTATTCCATTGTTGCTTGCCCTCGGCCACAGCGTCGAAATTCTGCTCTACACTGGCCGTAAAATTATAATCGACAATCGAGCCGAAGTTCTCGACCAGATAATCGTTCACCACCACTCCGATGTTGGTTGGGAAAAGCTTCGCCTTTTCGGTACCATACATCTCCGTCTTTTCTGAATCGGTGATTTTACCGTCTTGCAGCGACAATTGGCGATAAGTGCGCGACTGACCCTCACGATCGGCGCGCTCAACATAATCGCGGTTTTGGATGGTCGAGATAGTCGGAGCGTAGGTGGAAGGACGGCCGATACCCAACTCTTCCATTTTACGCACCAGCGACGCCTCGGTATAGCGGGCGGGGCGTTGCGAAAAACGTTGGGTCGCAGAAATGTTGGCATATTGCAACGACTCGTTTTTCTTGACTTGCGGCAGACGGTGAATGCTCTCTTCGCTCTCTTCATCGTCGGTCGATTCGTGATATACCTTGTGGAATCCGTCGAATTTGACAACTTCGCCTTCGGCCACGAATTTTTCGTCGCGTCCCGATACAGAAATGGTTGCCGTAGTCTTCTCCATCAGGGCGTCTGCCATCTGGCAAGCCACCGTACGTTTCCAGATCAGATCGTACAAGGCCTTGTCTTGACGGCTTCCCTCGATGGTATGCTCGTTGATGTAGGTGGGGCGGATTGCCTCGTGCGCCTCTTGCGCCCCTTTCGACTTGGTCGTGTACTGACGCACTTTGCTGTACGCCTCACCGGCAAAATCAAGAATTTCGGACTTGGCTGTATTGATGGCCAGCGACGACAAGTTGACAGAGTCGGTACGCATATAAGTGATCTTTCCGCTTTCGTAAAGCCGTTGGGCGATCATCATGGTTTGGGCAACCGAATAGCCCAATTTACGAGCGGCCTCTTGCTGCAAAGTCGAAGTGGTGAATGGAGGTGCCGGCGTACGCTTCGTCGGGTGCGTCTGCACCTCTTCTACCACGAACTTGGCATCTTTACAAGATTCGAGAAACGACAGTGCTTCAGCTTCGGTTTTGAAACGGGTGTTGAGTTCGGCTTGCACCTGCTCACCATTAGCATCGGCAAATACGGCGAGAACGCGGTATGAGGATTCGGGTTTGAATTTCTCGATTTCGCGTTCGCGTTCAACAATCAGGCGCACGGCTACCGACTGCACACGGCCGGCCGAAAGCGCCGGTTTGATTTTTTTCCACACCACGCGCGACAATTCGAAACCTACGATACGGTCGAGTACGCGACGTGCCTGTTGGGCATCAACCAGCGACAAGTCAATCTGACGCGGATGCTGGATGGCTTCGAGAATGGCGTTTTTGGTAATTTCGTGAAACACAATACGTTTGGTCTGCTTCTTGTCGAGTTTCAGCTCTTCGGCCAAATGCCATGCGATGGCCTCTCCTTCGCGGTCCTCATCGGATGCGAGCCACACCTCTTCGGCCTCCTTGACTTTTTTCTTCAAATCGCTCACCAACTTGCGTTTTGCGGCGGGAACTTCATAGATGGGCTTGTAGTCATGGTCGAAATCGATACTGATTACATTGGTTTTCAGGTCACGGATATGACCCATTGATGAAGTGACTTCAAAGTCTTTTCCTAAGAATTTCTCGATGGTTTTGGCCTTGGCGGGAGATTCGACGATAACCAAATTTTTACTCATAAGCCGTATGTAGTTTTTTGAAAGAACGCGCAAAGGTAAGCATTTTCTATATTAAGGTGCAAATCTTTTTTTTCGACAGCTTTTCAGATTTTCGCTCATTGCCCGTCAAATCGGCGTACTGCGACGCAAATGTTAATACAAGAAGTACGTGTCATAAATCCTTTAACAATTTTGTTAATAAGCAAAGAAATCCTCTCCTACTGTTAACAATTTTGTTAATCTTGTCTAACAATTTTGTTAACTGCCGGATTTCGGGTTAATTTTGTTTTACGAAATCAGACCACATAATGAAAGATAACGCCACAGAGAAGAAAATTTTGCGAGCAGCCGAAGAAGAGTTCATGCGCGAAGGCTATGCAGGCGCCCGCACCACCTCTATTGCCCGCAACGCAGGTGTCACCCACGCCATGCTGCACTACTACTTTCAGTCGAAAGACCTGTTGTACAACCGCATCATGGACGAAAAAATCGAGTTGTTTGAAGATGCCATCATGTTCAAATTGTCGGACGAAAAGCTGCCTATCAAGGACCGCATCATCCTTGGAGCAATTAACCACTTCGATTTTTTGTGCGAAAATCCCGATCTGCCGCGTTTCTTTATGAACGAATTCACCCTGCACCCGGAACTTATCGACCGTGTGCGCGACGCTTTTGTCAAATATCTGCCTGTTACCTTCAACATGCAGCAAGAACTGGATTTGGCGGCAGCTCGCGGCGAAATCTGCCCCGCTAATGCCGGCACGCTGATGGCAGACATCATATTACTCAACATCATCACCTTTTTCATCACCCCAATCATGGTATCGGCCGGTCTCGGCAACACCGAGGACCTGCAAAACGCCCGCAAGGCGGAAAACATCGAAATCATCAAGAAACGCTTGGCGGTATGAGACTCGACGAACGTAATCCAGTGATAAACAACATCAAACGTGCTGTTGCGGAGGGTGATTTCTATCGCAAGACAGAACTGCACGACGCGGTGCTCGACAAAGACATCGAAGACCGCCTGGTCACCGACTTCGCACGCAACCGTCATTCGCTCGTTTACAAGTTCAAAAACCTGTGTGCCAACATCATAGCCGACGGTATCAAACGCAATGTGGCCAAGACAACCGACATTGTCGGGTTAGAAAACGTGGCCGACATCAAAGGCGGCGCCATCGTTTCGGTCAACCACTTCAACCCCGATGACAACTGTACCATTCGTATGCTTGCCGACTATATGAAGCGCAAAAAGCTGGTAGTCGTGAGCCAGGCGAGTAATTTTATGGCGCACGGATGGCAAGGGTTTTTACTCAAATACATCGATGCCATACCTATGAGCCGTACTCCCGCCTATTTGGGAGGAATGTTTGAACAGCAATTGCGCGAAAAACTCGCCGACAACCGCCTTGTACTAATGTATTGCGAACAAGAAATGTGGTTCAACTACCGCAAGCCAAGGATTCCCAAAAGAGGGGTTTACCACTATGCCGCCAAATTACAGGTTCCCGTAATCTCGTGCTTCGTCGAAATGCGCGACATCCCCGGCACGCTACGCGACGATTTTACCGATGTCGCCTATACGCTGCATGTGCTCAAACCGATTTTTCCTAACCCAGCCAAACCGGTCAAAGAAAACAGCATCGACATGGCCGCACAAGACTATGCACAGAAAAAAGCGGCCTATGAACAGGCGTACGGCAAACCGCTCGACTACACGTTCGAGACTACAGACATTGCCGGTTGGCATCCTACCGCACAGTAAGAAATGGAATTCCGATACCACAGTTTTGACGAAGACGTAATCGTCAGCGCAAACCAAGACTATCGCTTGGGCGACGACTACCGCTGGCTGCCCCAAAACGGCTGGGAGCGGTTAGCGTTTCGGCTGATGCAAGGCGTTATCTACATCGTAGCGGTCTTCTACTGCCACCTTGTTCTGCACGTACGGCTGAAAGGCCGCCGACTGGTACGCCAATACCAAGGGTGCTTCATCTACGGCAACCACACGCAACCCGCCGCCGATGCGCTAACTCCGATTATGTGCGCGTTTCCGCGTAAGATATTCGCCATCGAAACTGCGGCCAATCACGGCATTCCCGTACTCGGCAAGCTGATTCGCTACATCGGCGCCATACCCTTGCCACAAACACGCAGGCAAAGCGCCGAGTTTGAAGAGTCGGTACGGCACCACATTACAACAGGCCATTCGATAATGATCTACCCAGAGGCTCATCAATGGCCCTATTACACGGGCATCCGGCCTTTTACTGACGCTTCGTTCAGATTCCCCGTCGACTTGCAAGTACCTTGTCTTGTGGCAGTCACCACATATCACAAACCGCTTTGGGGCAAAAAGCCGCGCGTTCGCACCACGTTCGACGGTCCTTTTGCGGCTAACCCGACGCTCGACCGCAAAACGGCGCGTCAAGACCTTTATCAAACGGTGCGCGCCCGCATGGAGCAACTCGCCGCCCAAAGCGATTACTGTTATCACCAATACACACACATCGGATAGCATGACGGAAAACAAATCCATATCAACCCACATTCAACTGCTATACTGCGGCGACTCAGGCATCGAGCAAGGCCTCGTGCTATCGTTGTTGTCGGTTGCAGAGGTGGTGAAACGGCCCTTACAGGTGTATGTAATGACTACCTCGCTAACGCACGGAGACAAGTGTTACCGCACCGTCAGCCGCACCACTGCCGACTATCTCGACCGGATGCTCAAGCAATACCATCCGCAAAGCGCCGTCATCCTCATCGACTGTTCCGAAAGATTTGTACGCGAACTGCCCGAGGCTAACCTCGATTCGCGGTTCACACCTCTTTGCATGTTGCGCCTGTTTGCCGATTACGAACCGGCATTGCAAGGTAAAATCCTATATCTCGACAACGATGTGCTTTGCCTGCGCGATTTCAGCGATTTTTATGATCAGGACATGACTGGTATCGAAATCGCCGGCGTGCCCGACTACTACGGACGCTGGGTGTATTCGCCTATCAGGCGCGACTACATCAACTCAGGGGTATTGCTGATGAACATGGACTTGATTCGGGGAAACGGGCTGTTCGCCAAATGCCGCGATTTTTGCCGTAAAACCCGTCGTCTGTTGCCCGACCAAGAGGCCATCAACCGTTTTGCCCAGTCGAAAAGGATTTGCCACCGCCGTTACAACGACCAACGCCGCTTGCACGAAGACACGGTGCTGCAACATTTTTCGACAACGTTCAGAATCTGGCCCATACCCCGTAGCGTTACCGTAAAACCGTGGGATTTTGAGGCCGTCCACAAGATTTTGAAACTCGACATATACAATTCACTTTTTGAAAAATATAAACGACACAAAAACGAACTGAACTTATGAAAAAAGTAATTCCTGTATTTTTTGCCATCGACGACCAATATGCGCCATGCCTTGCGGTTGCCTTGCACTCGATTATCGAGAACGCTTCGGACAAGTATTTTTACCGTTTGATTATCCTGCATCAACAATTAAGTAAAAAAAACATGACCAGACTGGGCCGCTACACTTGCGACAAGGCCCGCGTTGATTTTGTCCGCATGGAAGAGCGGTTCGAGGGAATTTCGGCGAGCCGCATGGGCGACAACCTGCGCCCCGACTGTTTCACGCTCACGATTTACTACCGGTTGTTCATTGCCGACATGTTTCCCGAATACAATCGCGGCATCTACATCGACAGCGACATCTGTGTGCCGGGCGATATCTCGAAACTGTACGAAAAGCCGCTTGGCGACAACTTGATCGGCGCTTGCCCCGATTTTTCAATTTTTGATGTTCCTCCCTTTGTCAATTACACGAAAGAAGCCGTTGGCGTAGACGTGCACCGCTATATCAACTCCGGGGTTCTGCTTTTGAATCTCAAGCGTTTGCGCGAAGTCCAATTGGGTAGTCGGTTCATGCAGCTGCTCAACAAATGGCACTTCGATTCGGTAGCCCCCGACCAAGACTACATCAATGCGCTTTGCAAAGACCAGATTTACTATCTCGGCGAAGAGTGGGACGCCATGCCCGACGAAAACCGACAACCCATGCCAAATCCCTGTCTGGTACATTACAACCGGTTTGAAAAGCCGTGGATTAAAGACGATGTGCAATACGAAGACCTGTTTTGGGAGTATGCCCGTAAAACGGAATACTATGCAGACCTAACCAATTTCAAGAACAACTATACCGAAGCCCAACGCCAGACCGACCGTTCCAATCTCGAGCTGATGATTGCCCGGGCGGTGGCCATTGCCAAAGAGCCCGACAATATGCGACGGGTGTTCGAATCGGGACGAGATTACCGTTTGCAGCACCAGGTGCTGGTCGAATATGCCTGACAATCATTGTGACTATGCGGCAAATTTTATATCTTTGCCGCATATTTTTTATACTTATGAGAGATCGCAAAGCAGACATTGCCAAATTCATCGGCATTCTTCTCGTTGTTTCGTGTCATGCCAACTACCCGCGGCTTATCGAAGGAAGGTTCTTCCACATGGCCTTGTTTTTCTTCATCACAGGATATTTGTCGGTCAATTCGTTTGGCAAGCCGTTCAAGGAGTTTTTAATCTCGAAAGTCAAGACGCTCTATCTTCCGTTTCTGATTGCCGAGCTGATATTCATTGCCTTGCACAATGTATTTTATCGCATGGGAATTGAAACCTATTACTTCCATTGGAACGATTTGTGGCTGTCCGTCAAGCATGCGGTCTTGTTCAACAATGCAGAGATGATGCTTTCGCCGCTGTGGTTCTTGCCGGCATTGTTCTTTTCAAACCTACTGTCGTATGGGCTTAAACGGATAGGAAGCGACAACCAGTGGCTTGTGGCCAGTACCGTCCTTGCCTTTTTGGGAGTGAAGAATGTTTTAATGCAAATTCCCGAAAGCCGTGGATTCGAAAATGGTCTGAACACCATTCTCGTGGCACAATGGCTATGCTGCATCGGTTATCGGTTGCATCAGGTCGATTCCGCCAAGTGGTTCGAAAGTTTTTCGGGCAAATGCATGGCGGCCAGAGCCGTAGTCTGGCTCTATGTGTTCAACCGCTGGGGCTTGCTCACGGTGGATATGCGCACCAACACCTACGACCCGGTTGTTTTTTGGCTGATTGCCACCGGTGTGGGCATCTATCTGGTCTTCTTCCTATCCCATTATTTCGACAAAACTGGCAAATTCGCCGTTGTACTGGCCTATATAGGCAAAAACTCGCTGTACATCTTTATCCTGCATATCTTGTGTTTCAAACTTGTCTGTCTTGCACAAGTACACTGGTTTGGGTATAGCGGCGAAAATCTGCCCGTTTGGGAATTGTCTCAGAAGAGCCCCAATGGGAAATCACCTATATCCTTGCCGGAATGCTGCTCCCTCTGGGTGTAGCTTTTGCCGTAAACAAGGCTAAATCCCTGATTTGCAAACGATAAGACAATAGAATAGGATGAACTTGCTGCAACTTTTCAAGAACCTGCATAAGTATGTCGCTCCGTACCGCTGGATTGTGCTGGCTACCTTGGTGCTGACACTGGTGGGCTCTCTGCTGGCGCAAGTCAACGCGCTGGTGCTCGACCGCACGGTCGATGCCATCAACGCCCTAATCGGCACGGCGGATTTCACTTGGGCCAAAGCCGCCAAAATTCTAACGGTTATCAGCATCATCCTGCTTTCGAAGGAAGTGTTTTCGGGGCTCATCACTTACGAGCAAAACTTCTTTGGAGAGCGATTGCGAATCCATGTGTCGCGCGACTTGTCGATGGCGGTCGTCAAACAGATTCTGCGATTCAGGATTGCCTTTTATGCACACGAAGAGAACGCCTCCGGCATGTTGCAGACACGTATCAACCAAGGTGTAATGAACCTATCGCGCACGGTGCAGAACTTCTTTATCGATTTGTTGCCATTGTTCACCAGCGCCGTCATCGCACTGACACTGATGTTCGTCGCCAATTTCTATGTGGGGCTGACTGCCTTGAGTATCGTTCCCGTTTATTTCTATATCACCGTCCGCCAGGCACGCAAACTCAAAGGGTGGCGCCGCAATATGCGCCAGTCGCACGAAAAGCGCAGTCAGGGCATTACCTCTATCATCGAAAGCATCAATGTCATCAAATCGTTTAATCGAGAGCAGATCGAATACGACAAACAACAGCAGGTTCAAAACGAGTTTTACGACAATCAGATGAATGTGCGCCGCACCTCGTTCTACTTCGACGCGCTCAAGACTTTTGTGCGGCAACTCGGCACCGTGCTCATCATCATTCTCACCGCTTATTTGGTGTTGATTGACTATCCGGGCATGACTATCGGTAAAATCATGTACCATGTCATGCTATTCGCCAATGTAACGGCACCGATCAGCCAACTGCAACGCATCTTCGACGACATGAACGACGCGCTGATATATGCCGAAAGTTTCTTTGGTATCCTCAATGCCGAAGACCAAGTGGAGGAGAGCGGCACGTACCGGCCCGAGGTCATCAAAGGAGACTTTGAAATCGAGCATGTCGATTTTACCTACCCCAATGGCACCAAAGCGTTGCACGATGTGTCGATGCACATTTCGAGTGGTAAGATTACCGCATTGGTGGGTTTGAGCGGCGCGGGAAAATCGACCGTCATCAACTTACTCGACAAATTCTACCTGCCCGACTGTGGCTCTATCAAACTCGACGGGGTCGATTTACGCGAATACGACACACAGTACCTCCGCGAGCATATCGGACTGGTGCTGCAAAAAAATCATATTTTTGAAGGTTCCATCGAAGAAAACATCCGTTACGGCCGACCCAATGCCACGCACAAAGAGGTGGAAGAGGCCGCAAAAAAAGCCTGCATCTACGAACAGATTGTACGGCTTCCGAATGGATTTGACAGCCAGGCCACCGCGCTTTCGGGCGGGCAACAGCAACGCATCGCCATTGCGCGCATGTTCCTCAAGAACCCGCCGATTATCTTCCTCGACGAGCCTACCGCCTCGCTCGATGCCATCGCCACCGAACAGATTAAGGCCAGCATTGATGCCATCAAAAAGGACCGCACGGTGATTATCATCTCGCACTCTATCTCGCAAATTATTGACAGCGAGCTGATTTATGCCATGCAAGAAGGCCGCGTGCAACAAGGAGGCCATCCTGATGATGTTTACCGCCAAGGCGGAGTGTACAAAGAAATCGTCGATGCCTCGGCCCGCAGCCTGAACATAGAAAAACTCGCCAAGACCCTCGACATCGACGGCGACGGAAAACTATTTGACTAGAAAAATACAAACCCAACATAACGAATATGAACTTATCTCCCGCACTACAAAAAAAGTACACAAAAGAACAATACAGCGCCAAAGACGCCCAACGCCTCGCCGAATTTATCGCATGGGGACCAGTAGTATTCCAGGCCTCGCGCCTCATGATCAAATTCGGCATATTCGACCTGCTCCGCGATGCCGAAGACGGGCTCACCCGCAGCGAAATCTGTGCTGCGACCAAACTATCGGACTACGCCGTCAAATGCCTGACCGAAGCGAGTTTGAGTATCGGCACGATTCTGGTCAACCCCGAAACCGACAAATTCCGGTTATCGAAGGTGGGCTGGTTTATGCTGACAGACCCAGCCTGCCGCGTCAATGTGGATTTTAACCACGATGTCAACTACGAAGGATGGTTCGTTCTCGAAGAGGCCCTACTCAACGGCAAACCCGAAGGACTCAAGCATTTCGGCTCGTGGCCGACGGTGTATGAAGGTCTATCAAGCCTACCCGCCCAAGTACAGAAAAGCTGGTTCGGATTCGATCATTTCTACAGCGACTCGGCATTTCCAGAAGCGCTCGAAATTCTGTTCAAGAACTACCGCATCCGCAGTTTGTACGACGTAGGCGGCAATACCGGCAAATGGGCCTTGCAATGCGTGGGATACGATGCGGACATCCAAGTCACTATCCTTGATTTGCCGCAACAATTGGAGCTGATGCGCGCCAACATTGCAGGAAAACCGGGCGCCGACCGAATTTCGGGGCAGCCCATCAACCTGCTCGACGAAAAGGCCTTGTTCCCCATTCGCGAAGGCGGACTCGACGCCATTTGGATGAGCCAATTCCTCGACTGCTTCAGCATGGACGAGATTGTGGGTATTTTGCGTCGCGCAAAAGCGGCCATGACCGATGACACCCGGCTGTTCATCATGGAAACTCTGTGGGACCGCCAGCGTTTTGAACCCGCAACGCTCTGCCTTACCATGACCAGCCTGTATTTCACGGCCATCGCCAACGGCAACTCCAAGATGTACAACACCGAGGACCTGAGTAAGTGCATCACCGATGCCGGTCTCGAAATCGAAGCCATTCACGACCAACTCGGGCAGGGTCACTCCATTGTGGTTTGTCGTAAAAAATTTTAACAACAACCCAACAAAATCTCTTGAATGTTAACAGTTTTTAACGAATACGGGTACACGCAATCCCCAGATCCCCTATTCGCAAAAAGCTGTTTTCATACTAAAACACCGATAAACAAAGGGTCTCGCGAGGAATTCGCGAGACCCTTTTGCTATGGTGGACAGGAAGGTTATTTCGGAAGCGTAATCAGCGGAGTTCCGCCACCCTGATAGGTCGGCAACTTGCCGTCCCATTTCTCAATCCAATCTTCCTGAATGATCTTTTCCGACAACGAAGCGGCAATCGTACGGTTGTAATAGGCTTCGGCATCTGCCTTGATCTTCATGGCCTCGGCCTCTCCTTTGGCTTTGGCAATGGCGATTTTGGCGTTTGCATCAGCTTTTTTTACCTCGTTTTCGGCTTTGAGCGACTCCTGAATCGCCTGGTTCTTGGCATCAATGGCAGCCTGCAGCGATTGGGGCGGGTTGATGTGCGAGGTAAACTCGGTCACCAGGAAACCCTCGCTCGAAAGCGACGCATCGAGCATGGCACGCACCTCAGCCTCAAACTTGGCACGGCTGGCCATCAGTTCGTCGCTGGTATATTGGTTGGCCGTGATGCGGTAAGCGTCGTAGATCGCCGTACGCATATAGCCCGACTCAATGTCTTCGAGCGACACGCGGTACTTGGTGAACACATCGATGGCACGGGCCCGGTTAAGCTGATAGGCCAGCACCGGGTCCATCGTGAAGACAGCGGCGTCGCGCGTGGTAACGGTGAAGGGATCGTAATCCACCCGTTGGATATAGGTCGGATAAGTGTACACATCGGTGGTGATGGGGTTGTAGAACACGAAACCCGAGCAAGTGGTTGCGTCGAGCTTGCCTTGCTCGGTTACCGACAGTTTGCTAAACTTGATGCCGACCTCGGCCGAATCGACGCGGGTACAGCGCACCACACATGTTGGAATAATGATAATGGTGGCCACAAAGCCAAACAAGAAGTAAAGAACGCGTTTGGCCACGGTGGTTTTTGAGGAATAATTACTTGTACTCATAAACAGATTTATTGTGGATTAAATTGTCAGCGGCAAAGGTAAAATATTTGTTTCATACAGCGCAATATTTTCGAAACATTTTTCGATTATCTTTCCAGCCCAATGGGAAAGAACGCCACCATTTTTGTTTTTTTAAAAGTGAAAGTATATATTTGCATTATTGGATAACTTGTATAAATCAGACCGCTATGTTTGGAAAACTCTTCAAGAAAAAAAGCCCCGACGCCGCCAGCGTAAAGTTGATTGCTCATGGTGGTGTAACACAAGATATTGAGTTGATCAACTCTTTCAAGAAAATCGACGAGCTTATCTTGTACAAGGCTCGCTGCGGTTCGCTGTGCCTTTGCATCGACTACGAAAACGAGGGCATCAAATACGTTGATGAGGTCATCGAGCACTACCAGGCACTGGGCTACAAGCTCGAAATCATCACCCCCGACATCATCGACCACTCGTACCTGTTCATTTCGTGGGATGTATAAATATAAAAATTCGTAACCAAAAGGCTTTTTTTTCTTTTGGACTATAAAAATATTCTCTTTTTTGTGTAAAATTTTTATTCAAAAAAGCTCGTTTGCAAAAAAATCGTTATCTTTGCGGCCTATTTGTAAAAGACAGCGATTTATGGCAACAAGAAAATTAGTCGGAGAAAAGATCAAAGGCATCCGCGAAGACAAGAAACTGACCCTCGAACAAGTGGCCGAAAACAGCGGCCTGGACATCGCAATTGTTCGCGAAATTGAAGAGAACAAGAACATCCCTTCGCTGGCTCCGTTGATTAAAATCGCACGGGCTCTCGGCGTACGTTTGGGAACCTTCCTCGACGACAGCGACAACCTCGGACCGGTTGTTTGCCGCGCCGGCGAAGCCACCAAGGCCATGAGCACCTCCAACGCCACCGCGCGCAGCAACTCGCACCTCGACTTCGCCTCGCTGGCCAACCAAAAGGCCGGCCGCCACATGGAGCCCTTCATCATCAACATCACCAACAAGGAAACCGAAACGCTTCAAAAGTCTTCGCACGAAGGCGAAGAATTTATCTATGTGATGGAAGGCAAGGTAAAAATCGTTTACGGACAAAACGAATACCTGCTCGAAGCCGGCGACAGCATCTACTACGACTCGATTGTTGACCATCTGGTTTGCGCCGCCGAAAACCACGCACGCATTCTGGCTGTTGTCTATACGCCGTTTTAACACACTCTCAGCGTCTGCTACAATATGAAAAAAGAATTATCAGACCGTACGTTGGGACAATGGCTCGAACATTGGGCCGAGACCACTCCCGACAAAGAATACATCGTCTATTCCGACCGCGACTTGCGGTTTACCTGGAAAGAATTCAACCAGCGCGTCGACAATCTGGCCAAAGGCCTGCTGTCGATTGGGGTTGAACGCGGCACCCATGTGGGCTTGTGGGCAACCAACGTACCCGATTGGCTCACCTTCCTCTATGCCTGCGCCAAAATCGGAGCGGTCTGCGTCACCGTCAACACCAACTACAAGCAGAACGAACTGGAGTACCTCTGCGAAAACTCCGACATGCACACGCTGTGCATCATCAACGGCACTTGGGACTGCGACTATGTGGACATGACCTACAAGATGCTGCCCGAGCTCAAAACCTGCCAACGCGGCCACCTCAAAAGCGAACGGTTTCCGCACATGCGCAATGTCATCTACATCGGCCAGGAAAAGTTCAGAGGCATGTACAACACTGCCGAAGTGCTCCTCTTGGGCCAATCGATTGCCGATGACGAGCTCAACCGCGTCAAAGCCTCGGTATCGTGCCACGACGTGGTCAACATGCAGTACACATCGGGAACCACCGGTTTCCCCAAAGGCGTGATGCTGACCCACTACAACATCGCCAACGACGGTTTCTTTACCGGCGAGAATATGAAATTTACGCAAGACGACAAACTCTGCGTCTGCGTGCCGCTTTTCCACTGCTTCGGCGTGGTGCTGGCCACCATGAACTGCCTGACCCACGGTTGTACCGAAGTGATGGTCGAGAAGTTCGACGCCCTCACCGTCTTGACCTCGGTGCACCGCGAACGCTGCACGGCCCTCTACGGCGTGCCCACGATGTTCATCGCCGAGTTGAGCCACCCGCTCTTCGACACCTTCGACCTCACCTGTCTGCGTACGGGCATTATGGCAGGCTCGCTCTGCCCGGTCGAACTCATGCGCCAAGTCAGCGAAAAGATGCACATGACCATCACCAGCGTATATGGCCTTACCGAATCGTCGCCGGGCATGACTCAAACCACCATCGACGACACGTTTGAGCAACGCTGCACCACGGTAGGACGCGACTATCCGTTTGTCGAGGTACAGGTCATCGACCCCGAGACTGGCGAGATCTGCCCGCCCGAAGTTCAGGGCGAGATGTGCTGCCGCGGCTTCAATGTCATGAAGGGTTATTACAAAAACCCCGAAGCCACTGCCGAAACGATCGACAAAAACGGCTTCTTGCATTCGGGTGACCTCGGCATCAAGGATAAGGACGGCTACTACCGCATTACCGGTCGTATCAAGGACATGATTATCCGCGGAGGCGAAAACATTTATCCTCGCGAAATCGAAGAGTTCCTCTACCACCTCGACGGCATCAGCGATGTACAAGTTGCCGCCGTTCCATCGAAGAAATACGGTGAGGAAGTCGGCGCGTTCATCATTCTCAAGGATGGCGTGAAAATGGATACCGAAACCGTCAGAGAGTTCTGCAAAGGCAAGATTGCCCGCTACAAGATTCCGAAATACGTGTTCTTTATCAAGGAATTCCCCCTGACGGGCAGCGGTAAGATCCAGAAATACAAGCTCAAGGACTTGGGATTGAAACTGGCCGCCGAGCAAGGAATCGAAATCATTTGATTGTAAACTATAAGCCCCGGAGTTATTCTGAAGAACTTCTGGGCTTTTGTTTATCGTACCTCGAACCGTACCGAGGCACTGTGACCGTCGGAATCAGTCAGCACAAGCACATGAGACCCTATTTCGGGCTCAAGCGCCAAGCGATGGTCTCCTACCGTTTCGCCAACAAATGTTTGATCGAGATGCCAATAAAGCGTAGTGTGCTCATTGGCATGCGCCGCCCTGAAGACAATGGCACCAAGCTCACCTTGCATATTGACGGTTCGCACCAATACCGAATTGGGCTCGGGATACAAAACCTGCAACGTCGGTACCTCATCGGTGTCACAATCGCCACGGAAGGGGGGCAACGACATATAGTCCAAATGCGAACGGCGGTAATACCAAGCCATGGCAGGCGGTAGCACAAACCACGACTGTGTGACAATCGAGTCCAAATCAACACACGACGTGTTCACCTGCCACCGTTTGTCGGGCGACAGATGAACCAACCGGTGATACGGACAAGGCCTGACTTCTATTCCTGCTTGATGCACCCACAACGAATCGCGCGACACGCAATACTCGCCGGCAGGGTGCCCGCTTTCGCGACACACTTCAATTTCGGTCATTTCATCGTAAGGTTGGCTAAACCAAGGGCCATCTGGGAGACCGGCAAAAATCGAGAACATAACTGGCGCCGCATACCCGACACCGGTCAGTCCTGCACGGCCTTCGCCATCGGCGTTGCCTACCCAAACACCTACCACATAGCGGGGCGTAACCCCAACCGACCAGGCGTCGCGGGCGCCAAAACTGGTCCCGGTTTTCCATGCCACACGGCGCATACTGCTAAACTGCTGCCAGTCTGCCTCTTCTTCGGGCCGGTTCAACTCCGACATGGCATCGAACATCTGATAGATGGCCGCTGCTGAAAAAAGACCGCTTTCACCGAGCGATTGCGGGGCATTCGATTCCAATGGCACATATTGCAACGGATGGAGGTCACTCGGATTGTACTTGCCGTTAAACCGGGTATAATGGTTGAGCGTACGCGCCAACGAGGCATACGCCCCAGCCAAATCCCACAGCGACACCTCGCCGCCCCCCAGAATAATGGACGCACCGTAATGATCGGCGTCGTATTGGAGGGTCGTAAACCCCACTTGTCGCAACAAAACGAGGAAACGGCCGGGAATATACTGACGCAACATACGCACGAGCGGCACATTCAGCGATTGCTTAAGGGCCAGCGACGCCGGCACCGCGCCGCTATACGAATGGCTGTAGTTTTGGGGCGTGAAACCGTTCAAATTGATCGGGACATCCGGGATAAGCGTTGTCGGCAGAATATCGCCCTCCTGCAGCATCGCCGCATACAAAAATGGTTTGAGCGTGCTACCCGACGAACGCGGGGCCGTCACCACATCGACCTGATTGCCATACCGCTCATTAGCGGGCAGCGTAGTGTTGCCCACATACGCAACGACCTGTCCGGATTCGACCTCGGCCACCACAATCGCCATATTGTGCACCTCGTTGCCCTTATATTGTTTTACATAACGGTCGGCAAGCTGCTGAACACGCTGCTGCAATCCTTTGTTGATGGAAGTTTGCACCATTTGTCCGGGACGCTCAAGCGAAATGCGCTGTGTCAGATGCGGGCACACGTTTGGCAAAGGGAGCGGAGCGTCTGGCAGTGGCTCCAGCAACGACAACGAGTACTCGGTTTCGTCGACAAAACCACGTTTTTTTAACTGCAAAAGCAACTTGTCGCGTTTTTGGCGCAGACGCTCGCGACTACGTCCTGGATGGATAGACGCAGGGGCATTGGGCAACACGGCCAGCGTCGCGGCCTCGGCCCACGACAATTGGTCGGGAGGACGCTGCCAATAACGCCACGAGGCAGCCGAAACGCCCACCACATTTCCACCATACGGGGCTTGCGACAAGTACATCGCCAGAATTGTCTGTTTGGTGTAACGGACCTCGAGAAACACCGCCCGGTTGGCCTCGCGAATCTTCTGCCAAAAAGAGCGGTTGCGGTTGCCGTACGATATGCGTGCAAGCTGCATGGTAATCGTACTGCCTCCAGACACTACCCGGCCTGCCCGCAGATTCTGCCCAAGCGCACGGCAGATTGCTATCACATCAATACCCGGATGATACCCGAAGCGTTTGTCCTCGTATGTCAGCACCGACGCTTCGATTTTGTCTGGAACTTGCCTTATCTCGGGAAACCGCCACTGCTCGTCATCCGCCAATCTGGCACCGAGCAACTGGCCGTCGGCATCGGTCACCACCGTCGCATAAGGCGTGTCGAAAAGCGGGGATGGGGTACACACCGACATCACCGACAACCACAGCAAAAAGAGCGCCAGCAAGAGCACCGGCACCTTTACCCAAGGTTTCGACCAGTATAAGCGGATTCTGTCTTTCATTGCGACAAAGGTAAAATATTTTTGGTAATTTTGCGCCCATGAATCCAGCCGACAACGAAAAATTATGGAACGCCAACTACCTGAAAGTTTGGACCGCGAACTTTCTGCTCTTTTTGTCGTTCATGCTGCTGGCCCCGCTGCTTCCGCTCTACCTCAACGAGACTTTCGCCGCCGACAAGCAGACCATCGGGCTGGTACTTTCGGGCTATACCATCACCGCCCTCATCATCCGCCCGTTCAGCGGGTACATCGTGGACAGTTTCCAGCGCAAGCAGGTGCTCTTGCTATGCTACGGCCTGTTCTCGGTCTTCTTTGTCGGCTACCTCGTCGCCGGCACGCTTATGCTCTTCACCATCGTGCGCACCTTGCACGGGGCTCCTTTCGGAGCCACCACCGTGGCCAGCAGCACGGTGGCCATCGACTCGCTTCCCTCGTCGCGCCGTGCCGAAGGCATCGGCTACTACGGGCTCAGCAACAACCTTGCGGCAGCCATCGGCCCCACCATCGCCTTGCTACTGCTCAAATACACCGGCAGCTACCAGCTCATTTTTGTAGTTTCGACCCTGCTTGCCTTTTGCGGACTATTCATCAACTCGCGCCTGCGACTGCCCGACCGGCCGATCGTCAAAGACAAGCAAGTGTTGTCGTTCGACCGGTTCCTGCTCACCAAGGCATGGGGCGCCTCGATCGTGATCATTTGCATGGGTTTTTCGTATGGCGTGGTTTCGACCTACGTGGCCATATACGGCAAAGAAGAACTGGATATTACCGGTGGAACCGGCGTTTTCTTCATGCTGCTGGCAAGCGGCCTGATGCTGTCGCGCCTCGTCGGAGGGCGCAGCTTGCGCAAAGGACGCATCACCAACACCGCCCCCGGAGGCCTATTGATTTCGCTTGTCGGATACCTATTGTTCGCCGCCATGCACTCGCCCATCGGGTATTACGGCGCCGCCATTGTCATCGGATTGGGCAACGGACATGCCTACCCCGCCATGCAGAACATCTTTATCGGCCTGGCGCCAAACAACAAACGGGGAACGGCCAACTCAACGCTGCTCATTTCGTGGGACATCGGTATGGGATTGGGCGTATTGCTGGGAGGCGCTTTTTCCGAACACTTTGGGTATCATGCGGCCTTCTGGCTGGCATGGATACTCAACATGGCCGGGGTCGCAACCTTTTTGGGCTACGTCCGCCATCATTTCGAAAAAAACCGATTGTACTAATACTCCTCGCGGTCGGGTTTGTCGCGCCATGCCTCAAAGGCAGCGATGGCCTCGTCGGGAAGCAATTCCTCGATTTGTTTTTCGCGCTCCGAAAGCGGCAGCATCAACTCGCGATAGATAAATGCGTCACCGAAGCCGATCTTTTCGGCATCATCGCGGTTGTTTCCATAAAAGATACGGTCAATGCGCGCCCAATAAATGGCCCCCAGACACATGGGGCAGGGCTCGCACGAGGTGTAGATCTCACATCCCGACAAGTCAAACGTACCCAGACGCTCGCATGCCGCCCGGATGGCACTTACTTCGGCGTGTGCCGTCGGGTCGTGACTGGCGGTTACACGGTTGGCTCCAACCGCTACGATTTCGCCGTCACGGGCAATCACCGCCCCAAAAGGGCCACCTCCATTGGCGACATTCTCTATCGAGATCCGGATGGCCTCGCGCATCAATTCTTCTCTGTTCATAGTCGAGCGTTTTTACAAATTTAAAAAACTCCACCGATTAATCAAAATTTATTTTTAAATTTGCGTAATTGTCTGCGGATAGGACCGCAGTGTTTTTTAAATTCTTGCATTATGAAGCATTCTGCATTGTATTTGTTCGGGGTGGCAATTCTCTGCACCGCATTTGTCGCCTGTACGTCCAAAAATTCTGATAACACCGCATACAATCCGTATGTAGATGCCTTTACCTCGGGTACCATATCCAAGTCGGGCGATGTCTTCGTCGCCCTGACAAAACCCGTCATTGACGACCAGTGGGAAAAGCACCTGTCGGTTTCACCGAAAATCAACGGGAAATACACCTTGTCGGACGACCGCAAGACATTGTTCATCACACCAGATTCGCCACTTAAAGGAGGCAAGACCTACACCGTAAAGCTCAATTTGAAGAAACTGGTGGGAGCCGGATCGCCAGACGATAAGTTTGAGTTTTCGTTCGACGTGATGGACTGGAACGCCGAAGCCTATTTTTGCGATCCGACAGTCGATGACGAAGACGAAAGTCTGTACAACATCACGCTAACGGTTCAAACGGCCGACAACGAATTGCCCGAAGAGGTGGAGTCGTGCGGCTCGTTCAGCGAAAAAGTCAATGTCGCATGGACCCACTTCAGTACGGGAACACAACATACGGCACAGATCAGCGGCATCAAGGCCACCGAAGAGGCACGCACGCTTGAATACACCTTCAAATCTTCGAAATCCGAGAGCAAGACCATCAGCGTTTCGGTTCCGTCGGTTAACGATTTCTATGTTTGGGACGTACAGTTTGTCGAAAGTCCGACACCCTGCGTCGATGTAATTTTCAACAAAAAACTCAACCCTTCGCAAAACCTACAGGGACTGGCCTGGATAGAAGGCCAGACCACCACCCTGTACGAAATCAGCGGTAACCGCATCCGCCTGTTCCCCGAAACAGGCCGCAAGGGAGAGGCGACCGTATGCGTCAATGCTGGAATAAAAAGTAAAAGCGGCATCGCTTTGTCTGACGACTTCCGTTCCGTCGTGGATTTGGGCAACGACGAGCCCATGCTCAAATTCTTGAGTTCGGGCACCATTCTGCCTCTCGGCGACGAAATCAAAGTGCCGTTCCAAGCCCGCCACTTGCGCGGAGTCATCGTCCGTGTCATCCAAATCCCGGAATACAACATCAACCAGTTTATGCAAGAGAACCGGATTTCGGGCGATTACGAACTCAAACGCGTCGGACGCCTGGTGGCTCGCAAAACCCTCTTCTTTGACGGAGACAACTTTGCCAACACCAAGACTTACGCCATCAACTTGTCGGACTTTGTAAAAATGGAGCCCGGAGCCGTTTATCACATCATTCTGTCATCCAACATTGATTTTTCGACCTACCCGGGCGCCAACGACTCGCCACTTTCAAAAAAGGAAATCGAAGAACGCGAAGCCGAACGGGCATTGGCCGAAATGGCAAGCAGCGACGAGAACAACGGATGGTACTACTTTTCCGACATTTCGGGCGACTGGTCGTGGTCTGAGCGCGACGATCCCACAAAACCGGCGTTTTATAACAACAACCGCATGCAAAAGAGCATCAATGTGCATGCTTCGAACCTCGGTTTGACGGCCTCGGCCGGAGCAGACCGCAGCGAGTTGCAGGTATGGGTACTCAATACCGCCAACACCCAGCCCGAAAAGGATGTGACCGTTACCGCCTACAACTACCAGGGGGGGGAAGCCGGTTCGGCCACAACCGACAACAACGGCTTTTGCATAATCAAGGGGTTGAAAGGTACGCCTTATCTGCTGGTCGCCTCGAAAGGCAAAGACCGCAACTACCTGCGTGTGGACATCGGCTCGGCGCTTTCGACCAGCATCTTCGAGGTCGATGGAGAAACGCTGCGGCAAGGTACGCGCGGGTTTATCTACGGTGAACGCGGCGTATGGCGCCCCGGAGACACCCTGCACGTCGGATTCATCCTTAACGACCGCCTGGGCAAACTGCCCGAAAGCCACCCGGTAACCTTGGAATTGTTTTCGCCCCTCGACCAGTTATATCACAAAAAAGTGCAGAATGGTGCACGCAACGGATTGTATTGCTTCCACGTCCCGCTCGAAGAAGACGCTCCTACAGGTGCTTGGGAAGCCAAGATCAAAATCGGAGGGTCGTCCTACTCCAAAATCCTGCGTGTCGAGACCATCAAGCCCAATCGGCTGAAAATCGATTTGAAAATCAAGAACGAATGTCTGAAAAGCGAGGGAAATGCCGCCAGTCTGCACAGCGAATGGTTGAGCGGAGGCAGCGTACACAACCTGAAGTACGATTTGCAAGCCGAATTTTCCAAGATGAAAACAAGCTTCAGCGAATACGAAAAGTACGTGTTCGACGATGCTTCGCGCAGTTTTTCGGCAGAAGAAAGCCGCATGATTTCGGGGAAACTCGACAACAACGGCAACGCCTCACTCAACATTGACCTGAAACCCTCGGGATCCGCCCCAGGCAAGTTGTGGGCCACCCTCACCACCAAAGTATATGAAGAGTCGGGCGATTTCAGTGTCACCTCAAACAAAGTCCAATACTCGCCCTACAGCAGTTACGTCGGAATCAAGAGTCCGCAAACCGGCGACAGACAGCTTGACACCGACAAGACCCACAAGTTTGAAATCGTGTGCCTCAACGAGGACGGCAAACCATTGGCCAACAAAACCTGCCACGTGCAGATATTCCGTGTAGAATGGTATTGGTGGTGGGAATCAACCAACTACGAATTGGCTGACTATGTGAACCAACGGTATAACAAACCAATACAATCCTCTGTGTTGACCACCGATGCCAACGGCAAAGCCTCTTTTAAGGTACATGTTTCTGCCTCGGAATGGGGTACTTATTACGCCCGCGTTCTTGACGACAAAAGCGGACACACCACGGGTATCAAAGCCTACTTTGACTGGCCTACAATGAGTTACCGCAACATGTCTTCGACCGACAAGGCAACCCAACTGACAGTAAAAACCGACAAGCCCACCTACAAGGTCGGCGAGGTAGCCAAGGTAACTTTTGCCGCCTCGGCCAATTCGAGAGCCATCGTAAGCGTTGAGAACGGCGCCAAGGTGCTGTCTTCGCGCTGCGAATTCATTGGCGAAAACAATGCGACCGTTGAGGTTCCCGTCACCAGCGATATGCAGCCGAACGCTTACATCCATATCAGTTTGATACAACCTTACAAACAGAGCCAAAACGACTGTCCGATCCGACTGTACGGCTACATCCCCCTGCAAGTTGACGACCCCTCGTCGCACCTGACGCCCGTCATCAGCATGCCGGACGAACTGCGACCCGGCAGCGAATACAAGGTCAGCGTTTCGGAGAAAAACGGCAAGGCCATGTCGTACACCCTTGCCATTGTTGACGAAGGATTGCTTTCGCTGACAAACTTCAAGACACCCGATCCGTGGAAAGCCTTCAACGCCCGCGAGGCCCTCGGCGTGCATACTTGGGATATTTACAACGACATTTTGGGTGCGTACGGAGGCCGTATCGAGCAAATGTTCTCGGTGGGTGGTGACGAGTCGGTCAACCTCAAGAATGCTGCCGTAACCAACCGCTTCGCCCCTGTCGTGGTTTTTGTCGGTCCGTTTACCATTGACGAAGGCAAAAGTGCTACACACACGTTTACCATGCCCAATTATAACGGCGAAGTGCGCGTCATGGTCGTAGCCACAAACGGACAGGCCTTCGGCAAAGCGGACAAACAGGTTCCGGTCCGTCAGTCGCTGATGGTTTTGGGCACGCTGCCCCGCACCGTAGGACTCGACGAAGTGGTCACCGTACCGGTAACGGCATTGACGATCAAAGAGGCCGTCAATGCAAAACTGACGCTGACCGTAACCGGCGGTCTCTCGTTGGACGGACCGGCTACGCAAAGTGTCGCGATACCGAAAGCTGGCGATAAAACCGTCAATTTCAGAATCAAAACCGGCAACAAGGCAGGTACCGCCCGCGTCAGAATCGAAGCCAAAGGTGCCGGTGAGACGGCCGTTTACGAAACCGACCTGACCGTCGCCAATCGCCAGTCGCCGACCTCGCAATACAACGAGTACACCGTTGCAGCGGGACAATCGGTTGACATCAGCGCCAAGACATTCGGACTACCGGGCACCAACAACCTGTCGATAGAGGTTTCGGGCATTCCTCCCATTAACTTGAACCAGCGGCTCGACGATTTGATTGGCTATCCGCACGGGTGCATCGAACAAACGACTTCCAAAATTTTCGCCCAACTGCTGCTGCCGGACTTGTGCGACCTGAACTCAAGTCAGAAAGTCTCCATCCAAAACAATGTTAAGGCCGGTCTCGAGCGCCTGCGCCTGTTCCAGACTGCCTCGGGAGGCCTGGCCTACTGGCCCGGCAACCGCAACGCCAACGAATGGGGCAGCGCCTATGCCCTGCACTGCATGCACAAGGCCGAAAAAGCCGGATACAGTCTGCCTTCGGGGCTCAAACAGAAAGTGACCGACTATGTGAAAAGCCGTGCCTCGTCGTGGCAGGCAGGAACCGATGCATACCGCAGCTCGAGCGAGACCGAGCAAGCCTACCGCCTATATGTACTGGCTGTTTGCGGCAAACCTGACCTCAGTGCCATGAACCGACTCAAAGCCCTTGGCGACTTGTCGGGACAAGCCCGCTGGCTACTGGCCGGAAGCTATGCCGCCGCCGGACGTAAGGACATCGCCACGGAACTGGCTGTCGACAAAGCGGAAAACTATGACCGCACGCACGACTACACCTTCTGGAGCCCCATGCGCGACCAAGCCATCAAGGTGATGGTTCTGACAGGGCTTGGACGTCACGAAGAGGCGCGTGTACCGCTCAAGAAAATCGCCAATGACCTGAAGTCGGGCCAGTGGCTAAGTACCCAGAGCACGCTCTTCGGCATGTACGCCATCTCGTACTATTACGGCGTAACCGGCCGCGAAGACTCCATGAACTTCACCTGCTCGTATAACGGAGAAACGACCTCCGTGCAACAAAACGCCTTAATCTGGAGTCAGGAGCTGGCAAAAGACACCGACAAGTTCGGCGACATCACCATCAAAAACAAAGGAAAAGGGCTCTTGTATGTGAAAGTGAAAAATACGGGTACCCCGACACGAGCCAAAGTACCTGTACAACAGCACAATGTAGCCTTGACCGTCGCTTACCTCGACTTGGAAGGCAACACCATTGATCCGCAGCAGCTGGAACAGGGGACCAACTTCAAGGCCGTGGTTACGGTAAAGAACCCCAACAACTTCCCGCTACGCAACTTGGCTGTAACACAACCTGTTCCGTCGGGATGGGAGATTCTAAACACGCGTTTCAACAGCGACAGCGAGCAAAAAGCCGACGGCTTGTCGTATCAGGATATCCGCGACGACCGGGTTTACAGCTACATCGACGCTTTGTCACCAAAAGCCTCAGTACAGTTTACCATCAAACTGTGTGCCACTTACAAGGGCGAATATTATATGGCTGACACCCGTGTCTGCGAAATGTACGAAGAAAGCAACTCGGCCAACACCGAGGCGAAAATGGTCGTTGTGAAATAAGACTTGTTCTTAAAGAACCCGGCTGATGGCGGGATCGCCGGCAAAGAATCCCACCACATTGCGAAGCGCGTCGGCAGACATCTGGTTGCGCGCCTCGCGCGTGGCGGTGCCGATGTGCGGAACAATGACGGTATTGTCTAACTGACGCAACTGGGCAGTAACACGAGGCTCAAACTCAAACACATCAAGGGCAGCCCCGGCAAGGCGCTTTTCGCTTAGGGCTTGCACCAGAGCCGTCTCATCGACGACTGCGCCGCGTGCCGTATTGATGAGATAAGCGGTAGGCTTGAAAAGGGCCAGTTTTGCAGCGTCAATCAAATGTCGTGTCTCGTTAGTCAAAGGGGTATTCAAGCTGATGAAATCGGCTGTTTTGAGCAATTCGTCGAGAGTGAGCCATTGGGCGCCCAAAGCGCGTTCTATCGCCTCGTCGACCCGATGGCGGCTGTAATAGACGACACGCATACCGCAGGCCGCCGCCCGGCGTGCCAGCGACTGTCCGATACGTCCGAACCCAACAATCCCCAAGATCTTTCCATAGACACCATGTCCGATATTTTCCATCACTCCCCATCGCTCGGATTGGGAGCGCATACGTCTGTCCGACAAACTGATCCCTCGTGCCACATCAATCATCAGCCCCATCGCCAGCTCCGCCGTAGGCTCCGTTACCGGATAAGGAGTGTTGCAAACGGCAATGCCACGCCGACGGGCGGCCTCCAGGTCGATATTGTTGTACCCCACCCCCACATTGGCGATGACTTGCAAGCGCTCAGCAGCCTCGATCAAGCCGGCATCGACAGGCAGGTCGAACATCGGAATCAGCGCGTCGGCCATAGACAGGTTCGCAAGTAGCGACGCTCGGTCAAACCCAGCGCCCGATTTGGGCATGACCAGGCGGAACCCCTCGGGACACGAAGCGAACGACTCGTCGAACAGGCGGTTGGTAACTACGATGGTTTTCATGATTTCTGATGTTTGCGGTCGCGAGCCGGCAAAAGTCCCATTTGTTCGCGGTATTTGTTCACGGTACGCCGTGCAATAACCAGTCCTTCGGACGTCAGCTTGTCGCACAACTGCTGGTCCGACAAGGGCGAAGCCGGGTCTTCGGCATCGATATAGGCGGCAATCAACTGCTTGACATAGCGCGACGACACCTCCGAGCCGTCTTTGCGGGCAATTCCTTCGGTAAAGAAGTCGCGGATGGGCAGGATGCCGAAATCGGTTTGGATATACTTGGACGAGGCCATGCGCGACACCGTCGAATTGTCGCAACCGGCCTCGGCGGCCACCTGCTCCTGCGTCATAGGGCGCAACGTAGCATCATCGCCCGTTCTGAAAAACTCCGGCTGAAAGCGAATTATCGAATGCATGACATTGAGCATGGTCTGTCCGCGCTGTTTGAGTGCCTCAATAAACTGGTTGGCAGCATCGAGTTTTTTGCGCGCGTAGTCCATCGCTTCTTTTTGACTTTTGGCCGACTCTCCTTTGAGCGATGCGGCATTTTCGTACAAATCCTTAAATTCGGTACTCACCCGCAGATCGGGCAAATGGCCGTTAGTGAGCGACAAAGAGCCCGTTTCACCGTCATAAACGAGGTCTGGGGTAATGGTTTCGCCCAAGCGCGCAAGCCCTTGTTCGTTGTAGCCGTTGGTCGGCCGAGGATTCAGATGGCGGACTATATCGGACACTTGTTTGTATCGCTCCGTATCCCAACCGGTTGCCTTGAGCAAGGCATCGGTCTGACGCTGGTAGAAATAAGCGAACCATGCGGGGTTCTCGACCAGATCCAACGCATCAAGCCAAAGTTCGTCTTCGCCCGTCTCATCGAGCTTTCTTTCTATTTGCAAACGCAGGCACTCGGCCAAGTCGCGCGCAGCGACTCCCGCCGGTTCAAGACCTTGCAACATGGTCAGCGCAATCAGAAAATCGTCATGGGTTGCATCAATGCCTGTATCGACTAAGAAATCGGCCAGCAAGCGGTTCTCGTCGCGGCTCAAATAGCCGTTGTCATCAAGCGAACCGAGCATAAACACCGCAAGCCGCTTGATTCGCTCATTTGGAAAATCGAGCATCATCAAATCTTGCAACAGGTTTTCGGCAAAAGTCACACCAGCGGCCGTGTAGGAACCGACCGGGTCGACCGGACGGTCCGACTTGCTGTAACCGTAATCGTCGTCATCGCCGTAGTCATCGACTTCAGACGCCCCATAATCCTGTGGGTCAATGTCAGACAAAACCTCATCAGATTCGGCATCAATGTCGGCATCAGCGGCGGGATCACGACCCTCTTCCAGAGCAGGATTGTCTATGAGTTCTTGCTTGACACGTTCCTCCAATTCGAGTTGCGTCAACCCCAAAAGCTCGATGGTCTGCAACTGAAGCGGTGACAGGCGTTGCACCTGCTTCATGCCCAATTCCTGTTTGATTTGCTGTGCCATAGCAATGCAAAGTTAGTCAATTTCGCGAAAATCGTTTCTTTTCTCTGTCGCTTTCTGAAAATAAAATCGTAAAGACAAACCAATGTTACAGATTTTGGTTATTTTTGTGAATATGAAAAATCCGGTTTCCCTTATTTTTTGGTTCGTTTATCTGGTGGTCATCTATTATCCGCTCGGAATTTTGGCCACTATTTTGTGTGCGATTGTCACGGGGTTGGGCTGTACGCTCGGCGATCACCGCAAATGGGGGTACTACCCCGGGATGATATGGTCGCGCTTTATGATGGCGCTGGCCTTGAGTCCGTTTCACATCGAGGGATTCGAAAAACTGGATCCGTCACAATCCTACGTGTTTGCCTCGAACCACACCAGTATGTACGACGTATTCGCCATCTACGGTTGGATCGGAAGGCCGTTCAAGTGGATTTTGAAAGAGGAGTTGCGCAACATTCCTTTTGTAGGGAAAGCGTGCGAACTGGCCGGTTTCATCTATATCAAACGGGGTGGCGGCAAAAAAATGCTGGAATCGGTCAAGCGTGCCGAGGCCATTCTGCAAGAAGGGGTATCGGTCGTGATTTTCCCCGAAGGCTCACGCACTTCGAACGGTGAAACGGGGTCTTTTAAGCGCGGAGGGTTCGAAATCGCCCGCGAAATGCACCTGCCCATTGTGCCGATCAGCCTTTCGGGCGGATATTTCCTTTGCCCCAAAAACCGCTACTACCCGGTACCCCACCGCATGAAGATGGTCATTGGCGAGCCGGTTGCCTTCGAACCGGCCGACGTCGCCGAAGAAAAACAACTCATCGAAAAGATCCGGCAAACCGTTGTCGCTGGTATCGATCCTCAAATCAACCGTCCATGAAACGCCTCTGTCTTTTGATTTTGTCGCTTGTCGGCACGCTAACAAGCCACGCCCTCGACCCCATGCGCTATGAACAGATCTCGCATACGATTTCGCAAGGTTATTTCGACCAAGGCATTAAAGCCATTCAAAAAGAAATCAAAAAAGACAAAACCGAAGCCGCTTGGTACTGGATGCTCGACGATGTGTACCGGCTCAACAACCGCTATACCGACCGGCTTAATATACTCGACAAGGCGCTGAAAGTCAAGAAACTCACCCAGCGCGACGAGACCCTTTTACGCAAGGCACACGCCCTTTTTGATGCAGGCCGTTACGACGATGCCGAAACCACCTTGCGTCAGTTGCGACAGACCAAACAAGTTCGCAACGCTTTGGCAAAGTGTGCTTTCGCAAAAAATGCCGTACAGAATCCTATCGAAGTTGAACTTTCGCGCCTAAGCGACTCAATCAACAGTGAGTTCGACAACATCTGGCCCGCCATCTCGGCCGACGAGCAGTTCTTTTCGACCACGGTGGTCGTGGGCAAGAAAGGACTGGTGCAGAACACGATGAATATTCAGGAAGACATTTATGTCAGCACCCGTAAGGACGGCAAGTGGCAACAGGCACAACCCTTAAAAGCACCGATCAATTCGCGCGAAAATGAAGGAGCGCAAAGTCTGTCGGCCGATGGACGCTACCTCTTTTTTGTTGCCTGCAATCGGGCCGACAGCAAGGGCAGTTGCGACATCTACTACGTCATGCGCGAAGGCGACAGTTGGACGGATCCCATCCATCCGGGCGAACCGCTCAATACCAAGTTTTGGGAAAGCACCCCTTGTTTTGCCGTTACCGGGAAGGAAATTTTCTTTGCCAGCAACCGCGACGGAGGCATTGGCGGACAAGACATTTGGAGTTGCCCGGTACGCATGGGCGAAGACGGGCGCCTGCAGTTTGGACGGGCGCGAAATTTGGGCGACAGCATCAACACTATTTTCGATGAAATCAGCCCTTTTCTGCACAGCGACGTGCAAACGCTGTACTTTTCGTCGAACGGATGGCCGGGTATGGGCCAGCACGATATCTTTGTCAGCCAACGCGACAGCACAAGTTGGTCCAAGGCCAAGAATCTGGGTTACCCGATCAACACGCACCGCGATGAAATCGGCTTCAGCATCAACGCACATGGCGACAAGGCATACCTGTCGACCGACCGCTCGGAAGAAGACGAGGGGCATCGGCTCATTTATGAAGTGACTCTCCCCGACAGCGACCGTCCCTCCGAAATGCGTGTCTTGCAGGGAACCATTACCGACATCAACTCCCACCAAGGGTTGCAGGCGATAATCGAAGTGTTTGACAGCGCCGACGGGAAGCCCATTTTTACGACGGTGTCAGACAAACAGACAGGACAATACACAGCGATTTTTCCGAAAGGCAAGACAACTGGCCTGCACGTCAACAAAAGCGGCTACCTGCTACACTCCGAAAAGCGATTGGACACACCCGAAGACCAACCACACGACATTGCGCTAAAACCCATCAGCAAGGGCAGCAGTGTCGTTCTCGAGAACATCTATTTTGCGGTGGATTCGTACGAAATCGACTTCGAAGCCTCGAAAACGGATTTGAAAAAGATTTTGGACCTGCTGCAGCTTAACCCGCAACTGCGCATCGAAATCGGCGGTCACACCGACACCGACGGTTCCGAAGCCTACAACCAACAGCTCTCGCTCAACCGCTCCAACAGCCTGAAATCGTATCTGACCGAGCAAGGAATTGACGCCGAACGCATCACCACAGTGGGCTACGGCAGCACCCGCCCCATCGCCGACAACGCCACCGACGAGGGCCGCGCCCGCAACCGCCGCATCGAAATTATGGTACGGTAGAGAAGTGGATAATCGACAAAATTTGTCATTTTTGCGTTTATAATCGACAAAATTTGTATCTTTGCCGAAATTAAACACAAAATTTTGTATGACAAGCAAGGTAGATTTAACAAGGGAAATAACGTTCGCTTCTTCTGACCCAAATGTTTCAAGACAAATCTCTTTGATGGAAAAAGCGGGCAAGCTCCGTAAGATAGCCCCCCGTTTATATACATCAAACATAAAAGACAGTTTTGAGAACATCGTGCGAAGAAACATCCTTGATATTCTCGTTTGGCGTTACCCCAAAGCTATAATTAGTCATAGAAGTGCCAAAGAAATGCGTCCGGCAGCGGGGGGTAATTTCTATCTTACAACAACATATAGCAAGAAAGTAACAGATTTGCCCGGAATTACGGTTAATCTATTGAAAGGACCAGCAGCCGATGAAGGGGATTTGCCTTATAATGGCATTTATATTGCCGGTGAATATCGGTGGATGCTAGAAAATATGCAGACATCACGAAAGGGAGAAGCGTATTCGAAGACGTTGCCTATTGGTGTAATCGAAAATAAACTGGAAAAGATTCTCTTGATTGGAGGCGAATACAAACTTAACGAATACCGGGATAAGTTAAGAGAAACCTCTGGAAGGCTCGGAATGCCGAAAGAATTCGAGAAAATCAACAAAATCATATCGGCTTT
>JAGACJ010000004.1 GCA_017614195.1 Paludibacteraceae bacterium | reverse complement strand
CTGTCCTAATCCGTTCCAATGGGCGGAGCGGCTGTCTGTGTCTTTTGTCGGAGCGGGTGGTAATCCCCATGCAAGTACTTGGTCTTCATTGAGGCAGATCCGGCGAACCTCTAAATCCTCATCGCAACCTAATGAAATAAGATTCTCACGCAACGCACGAGGTATATCCTCTCCGCTTGGGTCATAGTCGCCGAAATACAGGATAATGGGTTGTTTGCCCTTATCTGTAGCGGCAATAATCCGCAAACTCATATCATGTAAAAATGTCAAAGAGGGATAACCTTTGCACGCGCCTAACGCAACGCCATTACGCAGGCATGTTTTGTGAAACACACCCTCCAACGCTTTTTTCTCAATCAAAACCTCGGGGTAATATGGTTGGTTTTCCCAACGATTCAGACTATAGTTAGAAGCCCAAAGGCGGATCTGCGTTTTGGCTTCTGACACTTTTTCGTCATAGATGGTTTCATCGGCTCTCGTCATGCAAGCCATTGAACGCTCGCGGTCGCTAAAAGCGTCGAAGCTGATAATACCGTCCCAACGTGCCTGTCCCGTAGCTGCCACGACGCGTTTGTAATGTTGTACGTCGTTAGTCATGCCACGGCTTACAAGTTGATAGTGCAAACCACGAATGGTTAAAACGCCTGCCTCGTATTGACTTAATACATCAACTGCATTTTCAATGATCCACGATTTCGTGAACATGTCTTTTACTCTCTTTGCCATAGTGCTTATAGTTTTACATTTTATACTTGCCTGTTATTGCTTGGGGCTTATCGTACCGCGAGTTAGTCGGATTCATTGTACCCTCAATAACGATCCACGGAGCACCTGCCTCATCTGTAGCCGGATATATGTGCAACTCGTCAAGGGTAAAGTCAGATTCCCAAAAGTTGTTGCTAACATCTGCAAACAGCCGGTCAATAGCCTTTTTAACGTGCGTTTTCTTCATGGTTATAGTATTTGCCGTAACGTACCTCCGTATCGGTTGTGTCGTAGATGTATTTACGCATGTCCTTTATCTTTTCCTCCAAGTGCTCTATGTGCTCGGCGTATTGTTTACGTTGGGCGAGACACCGGCAAATGTCGTTAGCCTGTGCAAGCAGCATATCTACCTCTGCCTCACAATGCAGGCAGGCACGCATAAGACGCTCCGCATTGGCGTGCGTCTCTACATCAATAAGCAAGCTTAATTGAAAATCTACACTCTGATGGTTGAAGCAATCTTGAATATCGGCAATATCCTCGTTGCTTGTGGGTACATACCCGCTCATTACAAAAGCGCGGCATTCTTGTTCGGTCATCGTTTTCATTTTTGCGATTGGTTTTATAGTTAGAAAATTTGTTGATATTTCTTGTTATATATCTCACGAACCCGAGCGGCTTTTTTGCCGGTCGTGTTGTTATTCAGAGCCTCGCTTATCGTTGAGCGGCTGTAACCTGTCATCTTTTTTATTTCGGCGATTGCGCCGTAAAATAACGCATTCATTTGATAATTATTGATTTTCTTTTGGCTATATCAATTTTTTTTTGTAATTTTGCAGCCAAAATTGGTTATGTATCCGATTTCGGGTGCAAAGATACAACAAAAATTCAGCATGTGCAAATTTTTTTGCTGAAAAATGCTGAAAAAATGCAATTTTTATTGAAATTTGCTGAAAATACACTGAAAAATGGCTATATGGAGACGCAAAAAGAACGTTTGAAACAATTTATTGAGGCGATGGGATTCTCTGTAAGAGAGTTCGAACGGGCTATTGGTGTATCAAGTTCCACCATAACCCACGTAAAGGATAATTTGAGTGCCAAAATGAAAGAGAAAATTTCGGCAAATTTTCAGCAACTCAATATGGATTGGTTACTTACGGGCAGAGGGGATATGCTGAAACAGACAGAAAATGCAGAGGGAATGCCGAAAAAACACCGAGAGAATACAGAAATACCGGCACGCAGACGCATACCCCTGTATAACGATATTGCTTCCATTGGCGGTTATAATGACCAAATAGCCGATACGGAAACAGCCGCAGCACATGCAGCCGAATGGATAGACGCAGGCGATTGGTTCCCCGAAGCTACAGCTGCTATTAGGCATTATGGTGATAGCATGGTTGAATATCCCGCCGGATCTATCCTCGTACTGAAACGAGTACAAGACCGCCGGTTGCTCATCAACGGACGCAACTATGTCATCGAAACAACCGAGTTCCGTATTACCAAGCAACTACAGTATGATGGTGGCGACTACCTAATGGCTTACTCGTCCAATCCCGAAACGTACCCCGACGGCAGACAGATACATTCTCCAATCAAAATACCACTTGACACAGTACGGCATATTGACCTTGTTTTGGGCTGTGTGCAAAAGGAGTACAGTAATGGCGCAATCCCCATCATTCAGAACTAAAAAATAACTTTTTTCGCCTGTTTTGAGGCAAAATTTAAGCGTAATGCGTTATATTTCAGCGCATTACGCTTGTTTTATTGCATGTTTTTTCGGTGCGTAAGGGGGTATTTAGACCCTATTTTACTGCAATTTTTAGGCACGTAAGGGGTATTTTAAGCCGTGTTTTTTGTACGTATGGGGGTGTTTACCCCTTAAAAATTGTACTCCAAAACTATACCCAACACTATATCCAAGCCGTTTTTTGCCGATTTTCGCCGCCATACGAAATGTACATTTTTTTTGCGGTCAAATACCGTTTAAGTGCTGTTTAAGTAAGGCTTTAACGGCATTAAAAAAGCCGCAGCAAAGACCTGTGTTGTAGGTGCGTGCTGCGGCGTGTATGGCGTACCTTATTGCGTAGGGCTGATTATGGCGTAAATCCTTTGTTTTGCGGGCTTTTCGGAGCGTTGTGGTATATGCGTACATGCGTGCGTACATTATTAAATATAGGGCATAAAAAAGGGGCTTCTTTGCCCCGTCCTGTGTCTGCCATGCCGTCAATACAAACCCACTCCAAATAACTATGCCCTAAATCCAAACAAAATCCAAATAAAAGCCGTCCGCAATACAAATAAAATCCAAGTAAATGTACATTTCGTATTTTTGTTGTTCTCTCTGCTAATCCTCTCTAATCCCTTGTAAATAAAGGCTTTCCGAGTATTTTAATGGCTGTGTCTTTTGTACATTTCGTTTTACTGCCCATAAAAGTTACTGCTTTTCGCGGATACGGGCAAACAATCGCTTTCGCAAATCTATCTACAGACAAAAAAACGCTTTTCAGACCGTCAAATCATATCCTGCGTATTGCGACAACGACTCCGCTTCGGGATACGTGAGGTACGTACGCTGGCAGATACCTGTGCCTGCGATATGATGACGGATGCGCCAGCCGTAGAGGAGCGTGTTCAGTCCTTTCATGCCCACCGGAACACCAAGATAACGTTCCAGGCGCTGCACCAACTCCGTTTTGAGAAATTTCTGTGCCATTTGTAATAGTTTTCAGTTGTCCGTTTCGTCAAGAAACTCTATTTCCAATTGTCCTTTCATTGTTCGTGCGATGAACTCGCGATGCCGTTCCTTGCCAAACACGATGCCGAATGCCACGCGATTGGCCGCTTCTGCAACGGTGGCCGTATGCCCGGAACGGTCCGGACGCGACTGCACGATGTGCATCACGCCGCCGTCCTTGTCGGGATAACGGCGCAGATAAAAGGGATCCGTCCCTATCAGGACTCCTGTCACCGAGTTGATACCGGGGTCAAAAATAACTTTTCCCATTGTCATTGTTTTGTGGTTAGGTCTTGGTCGGGAGATGCTCCCGTGATGGTCAGGTTCTTCACACGAGCATCACGCGACCATCTCCCGACAACGGCTCAGGCCCGACCCGACCGGCCCTTGGGATAATACGTCCTTTCGTACATCGTACCGCGTTTGGTGACGACAACACTCTTGACCCGGCCGTCCGGATAACGCTTCCGGCTCACCACCCCGGATATACTTCGAAACGGGGCTTCCAATGTGAATTTTAGTGCCATAAGGATTTTAATTTTGACATTTAACATAAATGACTTTGTTGCCGGTCGGATTAGCCATCCGCCAACCGTCTTGCGGCAACGTAGTGTGATAGCGGGCATAATAGTCCGCATAGGACAATGTTTGCAAACGTAGAGCATCCGCATTCTCCTGAATGGCTCGCAAAGGGTCGTAATGCACAAAGCGCTTTTGCTCCAATTTGCTTCGAATGGCATTAAACACCGATTGCTGTAACGCAGGAGAGAAGCCCGACCACAACTGCGCACACTCCGATTCTCGTTTGCTACTGGAGCCATGTTGGCGGAGCATAGACCATAGTTCGGTAAAACTGTTCATAACTATTTTAAAATTTTAGGTGTTACAAAAAGGTGTTACTATATGTACGTACCACCTATACGTAACACCTTTCTTTTTTTATTTTTTCTTTTGCTTCTTTTCTTTTATCCGGTTTTTCTTTCGTTGGGAGACAATAGCACCGCCTCTCTTTCGAAAGACGGTGCAAAGTTAGCAGTTATGCGCCAACTGCGCAATTCAAAATTTTGAATCGTCAGTCCAGCTCCTGACGCATAAAGGCGATAGCACGATGTACGGTAGCCTGGCTGGCATTCTGTTCCAGACTCAAACGCAGCTGACTGGCCTCGGGATGCGCCAGATGGCTGGCATAGATGTCCATCTGTCTGAGGATTTGCACAGGTAGTCCGATTCTGAGGAGGATGCTCAACTCTCCGCTTTCTTTTTTTGCGAGCAGATACTGATATTTTGTCATTTAAGTACGCAGGGGAAAACTGCGGACACTTGTCCGAGGGGCATAGCCCGCCCTGCATACTTACGAAAAATCCCCGCGGCTCTCACGAGAGGCGGGGAAACTACTAAAAAATCTAAAATATTATGAAAAAATTCTCTATAAAGAGTCGTGATTAGTTGGTCTTCCTGCGACGTCGCAGATAGACGATGCCTGCCAAAGCAAGTGCCATAAGCATCAATGGGCATACGGCATCACCAATAGGTTG
>JAGACJ010000021.1 GCA_017614195.1 Paludibacteraceae bacterium | reverse complement strand
GGAACGCCGACGGCAGCCCCAACTTTGGCAGCGCCATTGCCGGCGGTATGTTTCTGACCGCCCCTTCGGGCGAACCTGCCACCCCGGTGGGCAACGTGGCCAACGGCGTGTATCAGATTGTTTGCCGCGCCACCGGGCAGCTGCTCGACCTGGCCTCGGCCTCGCACCTGCTCAACACCAACATCCAGCAATACACTTCCAACGGCAACGACGCCCAGAAGTGGGCCCTGCAATGCCATAGCGACGGGTATTACACCATCACGGCGGTAGCCGGCGGCCTGTCGATGGACGTGCAGAACGCCTCCAACGACAACGCCGCCAACATCCAGACCTACGCCCCCAACGGCGGCGACTGCCAGAAGTGGGCCTTCGAAGACCTGGGCGACGGCTATTACAAGATCGTTTCGAAAAAGAGTGGCAAAGTGCTCGACATCAACGTCAATACCGGTAACCTGCAGCAATACGCCTGGCTAAGCGGCGAGAACCAGCAATTTTCGCTGACACTCATCGGTACGGCACCGCACCCCACCGCCCCGTTTGTGGCCTACGAAAGCTATAACATGCACGCCAACTACATGCGTCACGCCTACGGAGTGGGCAAAATCGACAAATACGTCACCGGCATCGACGATGCCTACTGGAAGATGGTGCCCGGACTGTCGGGCCAGGGCGTTTCGTTCCAATCCAAAAACTACCCCAGCAACTACCTGCGCCAAAAAGACGGGGCGATGGTGCTCAACGGCAACGACGGCAGCGCGGAGTTTGCCCAAGACGCCTCGTTTGTGCCGGTAGCCGGCTTGGCCAACGGCAAGCATGTCAGCTTCCGCTGGGTGGGCGACGCCAACCGCTACATCCGCCATCGCGACGGCAAGCTCTACTGCGAAACGGTGAGTGCTGGAACGGGCTACAACGACGCCACTTGGATCTTGATGCGTCCGTGGTTCGACCACTCGGCCGACATCGCCACCGTGTATAAGGATTCGGAATACCGCGGCGACGCCTACGGCTTGCCCGAAGGCCAGTACACCAACGCCGATTTGTTTGTGCGCGGCATGCCCTGGAACGCGATCTCGTCGCTCAAGCAGCCCAAAGGATTCAAGACCACCCTCTACACAGGCAATAATCTGAACGGCACTTCGGCTTCGTATAACGAAAACACCACCTACGTCGGCGACAATATGAACGACAAGACCAACTCGATCCGCGTCGAGGCCGACGGCGTGCGCGGGCTCGACGGCACCTACAAGATCATCGGGCGCAACAGCGGCCAGTTCTGGGACATGGACGGTAACGGGACGGGCAACAACACCCACATCGTGCAATGGACCGACGAGGGCGACGAGCGCTACCAGCACTGGCAACTGGCCGAAGTGGAAAAAGGCGTCTATAAAATTCACAATGTCGGATCGCCCGACAGGGTGGCCGAGGTAAAGGGCGGCTCGAAGGAAAACCGCGCCGAGCTGCAGATTTACGACGACAACGGCGGCTATCACCAGCAGTTCATCGCCTATCAGCCCGAAGCCGGCTGGTACCAGTTCGTCGTGCGCAACAGCGGCAAAATCGTGGAGCTGCCCGACAACAGTTTGTCGGCCGGCACCCAACTCAAGCTGTGGGACAACAACGGCCAGACCTGCTCGCACTGGCAGATCTACAACGACCACTACACCGGCCTGGACGAAACGCCCGATACCGCTAGCGCGTCGCTCTACCCCTCGCCCGCCAAAGATTGGCTGCACATTCGTTTTGCTACCGAAGGACCACACCAAGTACGTTTGCTCACGGCCACCGGCCGTGTCATCGCCACAGCCTTCAGTAACGATACAAGGCTTGAACTAGGAGTCGCATCGCTGGCCCCAGGCCTGTACCTGGCCGACATCGACGGCAGCGTGTACAAATGGACGAAGCGATAAATTGTTTTAATACACTTTACATAACAATCGCCCGGTCATGCCGCTGCATGCCGGGCGATTAAATTAAACCAATTAAAATCATCACTGCAAGTCGTTTGAACAACTACAGATGTGTTCGTACACAAAGATAAATATTATTTTCTTGCCACAAAAATATGTGTTCGTACACATTTTTATTATATGTCTGAATATTAGTCATTTATCAAATATTCAACCATAAAAGTTTAACACTTTTTAACTATTAGACAAAAAACAGTCACAAAATCATTCAGCGAAAGTGTGAAAAAGAAAAGAAAAAATTAAAGCAAATAAAAACACTTGCGAAATTATTGGCAAAAATTTAATACCTTTGTATGCAAATGAAAAAATCGCTTTAAGGGATGAAAACAAACAGTGGAAGAATAAGAATCAAAGACATAGCCGAGATGGCAGGTGTATCGGAAGGATCAGTTGACCGCATATTGCACAATCGCGGCAAAGTGTCGGCCAAGAGCGAAGCTAAAATCAGAGCCGTTCTCGAAAAGATAAACTACCAACCCAACCGCTACGCCAGTGTATTGGCCCTCCACAAAAAATACACAATCGTCTGCTTCATTCCACAAACAGAACAAAACGAATACTGGACTATTGTCAAATCGGGTATCGACAAGGCCATGGAAGAGTACCAAAACCTCAATATCCAACTGCAATGGTGCTTTTTTAACCAGTTCGACAAAGAAGACTACACCAGCAAAGCTAAAAGCATTGACATTGACGCCAACGACGCTTTCTTGATTGTACCGACGTTCGAAAAAGAAGCCAGCGATCTGGCACAACGCATCAAAAACGCAGGCAAACAATTCGCCTTGATCGACGCACAACTCGAAGACGCCACTCCCCTATGCTACTATGGACAGCACGCGCTCCAAAGCGGACGGATGGTAGCCGAATTGCTGCTACCCACCTTGAAAAAACAAGGCAGCATCTTGCTGGTACGGGGCAGTAACGAACTGCAAAACCTGATACAGCGGCGCGAAGCCGGATTCCTCGACGCCATACGCCATTTGGCACCGCAATTTGACATCGAAACCGTTAATCAGCTAAAAGACCTGAGCCCCATTGCCGAAGGCTTGCAACAACAACGTTATGTGGCTTGTGTTGTTTTGAATTCGCGCGCATGGCAAATCGCCAAAATACTGCACGACAATAAAATACAGTTACCGATTATCGGATACGACTCGATTGAGAGCAACGTCAAGGCTCTGCAACAAAATCAGATATACGCCATTATCGGCCAGCGTCCGGCTTCGCAAGGATTCAGAGCATTCAAGTCTTTGGCCGAATACCTGTTGTTCAACACACTACCGCAAACCGTCAACTATGTGCCCATTGACTTGCTGCTACGCGGTAACATCGACTACTACAGCGACTTGTATTTCGGATAACCATGAGATGGCCATTTAATAGCAATCAAGTAATTTTGTGCCCGTTATGATAGGAACGATTGTCAACACTTGCACCATCATTGTAGGTGGCATTATCGGTGCGGTGCTTCACCGGGGGGTAAAGGAGAAATACCAGAAAGTACTTTATACGGGCTTGGGATTGGCCTCGCTGGGCATCGGTTTCAACGCCGTCATTTCGCATTTCGGACAAAGCCAATACCCCGTGCTGTTTATCATTTCGCTAGCAACCGGCGGCGTTGCTGGAACCGCCCTCGACATTGACGGACGGTTCAATCGACTGATGAGCAAACTAAAAAAACATAAGGACACCGACGAAACCGAGACAAGCCGTTTGGCGGAAGGCTTGTCGACGGCCATCCTACTCTACTGTATCGGTCCGCTATCTATGCTGGGTCCCATCGTTTCGGCGCTCAAAGGCGACCACACCCTGCTTTTCACCAACGCCACGCTCGACTTTGTGTCATCGATGGTCTTTGCATCTACCTACGGCATCGGCATGATTTTGGCCGCACCGGTGCTGTTTTTGTGGCAGGGAATGTTCTACCTCATCGCCACCATCTCTTCGACAGCCATCAGTGACGGACTAATGGCCGAACTGCTGATTGTAGGAGGGCTGATGATTGTGGGCAGCGGCCTCGGTTTGCTCAACATCAAGGACTGCAAGACACTCAATCTGTTACCGGCCCTGTTGGTACCCGTTATCTGGTATTTGCTGGTTGCCGTTTTTGCGTAACAGTTACCCCCTCTTACCCGCGAATGCGCTGCACCAAGGTTTTGACGGCCTCATCGATAGAGGCAGACTCTTGGAGAAGTTTGACAAACGCGCTGCCGACAATGCAGCCACGTGTATGGGCGGCAGCGGCCTCAAAGGTCTCTTTGTTCGACACGCCGAAGCCCACCATGAGAGGATTGCGCAGGCCCATGGCCTCGATACGCTTGAAATAGGCCTGTTTCTGCTCGTTAAACGCGCTTTGCGCACCTGTGGTCGAAGCCGACGAAACCAAATAGACAAAGCCCGAGCTGGCCGCATCAATTTCGCGCACACGCGTCTCGGGCGTTTCGGGCGTTACCAGCAAGGTGAAACGCAGCCCGTACTTCTCTACAATCGGGGCAAACTCCTTGCGGTAAATGTCGAGCGGGATGTCGGGGATAATGAACCCGTCGATGCCCACTTCGACAGCCTTCTTGCATAGATTTTCGAAACCGAACTGCAACACTGGGTTGATATACCCCATCAACACCAACGGAATGTCGGTATAGCGACGGATATCCTTGAGCTGTTCGAACAACACCTTTTGCGAGATGCCGTTTTCGAGCGCCACCTGACTACTGTGTTGGATTACGGGACCGTCGGCCATCGGGTCCGAAAACGGCATACCGATTTCGATCATATCCACACCTTCGTCGCTCAAAGTTCTGATAATATCCACCGTGTCGTTAAGGTGCGGATAACCTGCGGTAAAATAAACGGAAAGCAAGTCTTTTTTGCCACTTGCAAACAATCGATCAATTCTGTTCATATCTTGTCTTTTTTAATTGTCAGTTATTTACGTAAAAATTCAAACACCGTTTTCAACCGGTCTATGTCTTTGATGGCAGGTGCTGTCTCGAACCGGCTGTTGAGATCAACCCCCACCAGTGCCGGCCAAACGTGCTCCTGCAGCTTCGCAAGCGAGCGTTCGTCAATGCCTCCACTCACAAAAAACGGAGTCATACCCTCGTACTTGTCGAGCAGCGACCAGTCAAACTGCTGCCCGGATCCGCCTTTTTTCGGCGTTTTCGTATCGAACAGCAGGTAGTCGGCCACGCCATTGTAGGCCTGTGCCTTATCGATATCAGCCGCATCAGCCACCGAAATGGCTTTGATGACACGACAACCGGTACGCTGACGGACCTCTTGGCAAAACGCAGGCGTTTCGTGGCCATGCAACTGCACACAACCCAAGCCAAACGCATGGCATCGGTCTGCAATCGTTTCGATCGGCGCATCCACAAACACCCCGGTTTTGACCGCATTGGCTATTGGAGCGGCTTGGACAGCGGTAGGCTGCTCCCCCACATAGCGGGGCGATAGCGGATAAAAGATCATACCGACGAAATCGGGGTACAACTTGCCAAGCGCCAACAAGTTCACATCGTCGCGCATGCCGCAGACCTTGATTAACAGACGTTTTTTCATTTGTACAAATCCATCATAAATTTACCCAATGCCGCTGCAGGATTGGCTTGTTGCATAAAGTGCTCACCCATTAGAAAGCCACGCACCCCCTCATCGCGCAAACGCTTTACCGTTTGGGGGTCGGAAAGACCGCTTTCGGCTACTTTGACATGGTGGTCGGGCACTTGCTTCAGCATGCCCAACGCCCGGTCGACATCCACCTCGAACGTTCGCAGATTGCGGTTGTTCACACCCACCATATCGGCAGTTTCGGGGATACGCTCCAACTCTTCGGGCTCGTAAAGTTCGTACAATACTTCCAATCCCAACACATGAGCCAGATCGGTCAGTTCGCGGCTGGTTTCGGCATCGAGCAACGAGGCAATCAGCAACACCACATCGGCCCCCGACGCTTTCGCCAGATAAATCTGATAGGGATCCACGACAAACTCTTTGAACAGGATGGGAGTCCGGCTTACCACCGTACGCGCCTTTTGGACAAACGTAGGACCTCCAGCAAAAAACTTGTTATCGGCCAACACCGATATTCCGGTGGCGCCATACGACTCATAACCTGCCGTTACTTGCAACACGTCTGCCACTTGGTTGATAAACCCTTTGGAAGGGGAACGCCGTTTGAATTCGGCGATAATGCCCGTGTCGGAGTTGCGAAGCCGTGATGCCAACGACAGGCACGGGCGGTCAAAAAACACACTGCCCTTGAGCACCTGTATCGGCAATGCGCGCTTGTATTCAACCAGTTCATCGCGTTTGTTCGATACTATTTCATCTAAAATAGTCATAATCACGAATCTTGAAAAGTAGGACAGAACAAAATGATTCTATAGTCCTGGAGGTAGATAAAATTGATCCGTATTTTCCAATTCAATAATCTTCGCCATTCGTTTCTGATGGAGAGGAGATAGAACTGCTTCTAAATTTTGTTTTACATAGCTGGAATTTGGATCTTGTATATAGATTTTTGTACTTGGTTTTAGTTTGGATAGAATCTTTCGGTC